>JAFGTI010000124.1 GCA_016934175.1 Acholeplasmataceae bacterium
GGGGTTGTCGGGTTGTATTTTTTAACCGCCATTTGGTTAAACCTCCTCTAATCTTTCACTTTTAAATTGTGAAGGCGTCAATCTTTTGACCTTCAGCTAATTTGACAATCGCTTTTTTATAAGCTGATTTGTATCCTTCATACTTACCCATTTTTTTGAACTTAGGAAGTACATTAACAGTGTTGACTGATAAAACTTTGACATTGAAGATCGTTTCAACAGCCTTTTTGATTTCAACTTTGTTTGCTTTTGGATCTACTTTGAAAGTATAACGATTTTGATCTTCGATAAGCTTAGTTGATTGTTCAGTAATGATTGGAGCTTTGAGAATATCATAGTACTTAGTCATTGCCCAATACCTCCTCTAATGCTGCAATTGCATCCTTAGTAACGACTAAGTTTTTGCAATTAAGAATATCATAGACACTCACGTGATTTGATAATGAGAATGCAACGGTTGGAATGTTTCTTGCTGCAAGCATTTCATTATTTGAAAATTCTGTTGCTACGATGAGTGTTTTTCCATTAATACCTAACTTAGTAAGCATTTCTTGGAATAATTTTGTTTTTGGCGCATCAATAGCGATACTTTCAACAATCTTGAGTTGTCCGTTAGCTGCATGATATGATAATGCAGATCTTAAAGCTAATTGACGAACTTTTTGATTTAACTTGATTGCATAACTTCTTGGTGTAGGTCCGAAAACAATTCCACCGTGACGCCATTGTGGTGAACGTGTAGAACCTTGACGAGCACGGCCTGTGCCCTTTTGACGCCATGGTTTTCTACCACCACCGGATACTTCACCACGATTTTTAACATCATGAGTACCCTGTCTCATTGCTGCTCTTTGTGCATTGACTACATCATATAACGCTTGTTGATGTGGTTCAATACCGAAAACATAATCCGATAAGGTGAGTTCAGCAACCGCTTGACCTGTTTGATTTAATACATTTAGTTTTGGCATGATGACCCTCCTTACTTAGTGCTCTTGATCGCTGTTTTAACAATAACAAGACCTTTATTTGGTCCTGGAACGCTACCGCTGATCAGGAGTAATTGATTTTCAACATCGACACCGGCAATTTTCAAGTTCTGAATTGTAACTTGTTCATGTCCAGTATGTCCTGGTAAATTCTTACCTTTTAACTTACCTTTGATAGGTCCCATTGAACCTGGGCCACGATGGTATCTAGAACCGTGAGTCATTGGACCACGATGCTGTCCGTGTCTTGCAATCGAACCTAAGAAACCCTTACCTTTAGAAGTTCCAGTGACATCGACAACTTCACCAACTTGAAATAAATCTGTCTTAACAAAATCTCCGACCGTCAAATCAACTAATTCATTCTGCACTTCTTCAAAGCGAATTTCTCTAATGAAGCGCTTAGGTGCTGTATTAGCTTTTTTCACGTGCCCTTGTTCGGGTTTGTTACTTAAATTTTCCCGTTTCGTTTCAAAACCGACTTGTGTAGCAACATATCCATCAGTCTCAACTGTTTTTTGTTGCAATACAACATTATCGGCCACATCAACGACGGTAACTGGAATGAGAACGCCATTTTCATCGAAAATTTGGGTCATTCCTAGTTTTCTACCTAAGATTCCTTTGGCCATAATTTAACCTCTTTCTTTTTGTGTTTTATTTTTTAAGTACGATATCAATACCTGATGGTAGGTCGATATCCATTAATGCGCTAATCGTTTTTGGATTTGGATCTACGATTTGAATTAATCTCTTGTGCGTTCTGCGTTCAAATTGTTCACGTGAATCTTTATTGACGTGTGGTGAACGTAAAATTGTGAAGATTTCTTTTTCAGTTGGTAGTGGAATTGGACCTTGAACGGTTGCTCCAGTTCTAAGTGCACTCTCAACAATCTTCTTCGCAGCTTGATCAATCAATCTGTGATCGTAAGCCTTTAAACGAATTTTAATTACATCTTTTGCCATTTTATTAAGCTCCTTTCGCCTATAATCTTGTATAGACTTGCTCCATGAGAAAACCTGACATGTAGACAACGGCTATCCGTGTGTCAGCAACCTCCCATTTCACAGCCTCTTCGCGTTTACACACGAGCGTTACTATTATATAAGAAAAACCAAGTGATTGCAACCCCTATGTGCAATTTCCTTGGCTTTTTTGTTTATTCTTCATCGTTTGTATTATTATCTTTGTCGTTATCTTTATCTTTTTTTGCTTTGTTCTTCTTTTGCAATTCTTTAACCTTATCATACAGTCCCTTAGGTTTTTTATAGTTAATAGGATCCTTAATTCTAGCTTCTATATCTCTATAGAATAACACCCTGTCACGATCCCTTTCATATACACCTTCAAATTTACCTTTTCTGGCTAGTTTCTCATTGATTACATCAATCATAAAACCAGGAGAATATACTGAAACTATAAAGCTGGGATGATCGATATTTATATAACGTTTGAATATCGATTCTTCTTGTAGATGAAAGCCAATAATGCTTACTGTAGCATCATAATGAGGATAAACTCTAGCAGCTAATTTTAAATACTGTATATCTGCATGAACAAAACACCCACTGATTTTTTTGTAGTCCAAATGCGTTTTACCTAATGAGTATTCTGGATAATATTCACTCGCTAGACTATCAAGATTGACATAAAAATGATTGTCCCCACTGAGTTCTTCTATTTCGTACATCGAACGGTGGTTTCCAAACTCGTAAATCATTTCAGCATAACCCTTATACCGATGACTATCTAACATGCCTTGAAGATGAATCATCCACGAATAACACTCATCTTTAATTTTAAAGTCTGGTATAGCAATGGTCAACTTTTTTTTCTTATCAGGCGTGAATACAACTGAAATAGCTTTAAAAAGAGGTTCATAGATATCAGGGTACTCAGCAAGCAATGTATCAGCGTTTGCATCATGTGGGATATAAGGAACCGATACTCGTGAGTTAAAAGATGGTATTCTGATAACAATGTGATTACCTTTGTATATTTTAACAATATGCTCCAAACGTTCACACCATTCTTCTGACGTCAACGTAGTTCCTTTGGCTATTATCTGAGGTGTTGTATCATAGAGCAAAGTTTCTGAAAACAATGGATGTTTATTTGCGAGTTTTGCATCTCTGTAATTTGAGATTCTCGCAATAAAAGCATATTTATCATAAGGCTGAGTTTCTTTTTTATAACCGCCTATTAATTGTTTTTTTAATGAATCTTTGTATTCTTTAATGAGTTTCTGATCCGGATTTAAAAACACTTCTTGTTTTTCAACATTAATAAGAGCTAATTCCTGATCAGGCCATGTGTCTTGAGACAAAACAATTGGATATTGATAGTGAGTTGCCATGTATGTAAATGCATCATCATAGTTACTCTTTCTAAATATAATCCCCTTAAGATGAACACTTGGCTTATAAAATATTTCTGGAATGAAGTGGTCAATAACCATAATGAAGTCGTCTTTAATATGCCTCTTCATTCTTTCTAGCAAAACTCTTTGAACATTTGAACGCATTCTATCACTTAGCTGTTTAGTATGTTCAACAATATATTCATAGACATTTTTCCCATATCTTCTTTTTAATTCTAGCTCGTTTTTCTTCATTGAGACTTTAAGAGCCAATTGATAACTCTCTATGATTGGGATATCCTTCTCAAATATATTTTTCACAATAACTTCTTGAGACTCTTCTGAATCAAAAATGTTGTCTATGATTTGTATAGGTGTGTAAACAAGGTATGGATAGTGAATTCTATCTCGTTCGTGAATTCTATAAATATCTTCTCTAATTAAATCATCAATCTTTTGTTTAATCTTTTGTTTATCGTTGGAGCATAATGAATTAAAAAATGTTTCTTCATTGTAATTAATTACATATCCCATAGCCCATTTTTGAGTAATGAGCTCCCCAAAAAAATTACCTGTTTTAGGCAGTTCTACACGTGAATTGATCCCGTTGTTGCTCATTTGATGTCCTTTTCAACTTTTGTTATATTTTTATTGTAAAGTATACCTAGCAGCACCGATTATACCGGCGTCATTTCCTGTTTTGGCAAGAACAAAAGGAATATCTATTGTCCCAAATCTTGCATAATGTTTAAAGTACTTCTCAATATTTTTTATTAATATCTCTCCAGCTCTAGCGACACCACCTCCTATAATAATAATGTCTGGATCTAAACTAACTGCTAATATACTTGTACTTAAAGCAATATATTTAGCTACACGATTCAATACCAACTGACCAATGATATCATCATTTTGTGCAGCATCAAAAACACTTTTTACAGTAAGATTTGAAAAATCAATATTAGAACTATATTTATGTGATAGCTCTGTAGCATAATTTAAAATAGCTTTTGTTCCACAAACTTGTTCTAAACAGCCTGTTTTACCGCAGCCACATATATCTGTTCCTTCAAACACTTGCATATGACCGATTTCACCACCAGAACCAGTACGTCCTTCAACAATTTGACCGTTGACAATAATTCCTCCGCCAACACCAGTTCCTAATGTATAAAAGATGGCATTTTGAAAAGGTGTATCCAGTGAATAATTTTCACCGTATGCAGCAATATTCGCATCATTTGAAACAACCACTTTAATGTGATCGGGTAAAAAACTTTTTGCTTTTCGAACGACATCTATTTTTGACCAGCTTAAATTAGGGCAAGTTTCAACATAACCATCTTTAACTGGGCAAGGAATGGCAAACCCTACGCCATGTATGTCATTATAAGAAAAACCATGTTTATGCATCATATTTTCTATTTTTTTACTGATTTCATCAAAAATCGAGTACATTTGGTGCTCTCTTGGTGTAGATATTTCCACTTTTTCTACTAATTTAAAATCATATATTTCAAATAGTCCTATTTTTATATTAGTTCCACCTATATCTATACCAAAGGTATATATCATCTAAAACACCTCTATCCTTCCATATTATACACATTATATATAGAAAAGAAAAGACTAATTTGCAAATTAATTAAAAAAAAGGCAAATATATTTTGCCTTCTGTTTTATGAAATCAATATCTTTGCTTGAAATACTGACTAATATTTTCAAGTGATTTTAGAAGCACTTCATCTTTTTCGAGTTCTAAATCTTTAAAGATTGAATCAATCATCTCATCGTGAAACTCATCATGTACCTTAAGAACCTTAATCGCATTGTCAGTTAGAGCAAGATATACTTTTCTTCGATCAGATTCATCACGTTCTCTTGTAAGATATCCTTTTCTCACCAAAACATTAACAGAGGTCGTTAGTGTACCTAAAGTTACCCTAAGTTTGTGTGCTACATTCCCCATGGTTGGTGTCTCAACGTTTCTTACTGCTTCTAATACATGTACTTCAGTCATTGATAATCTAACACCTTTTTGTTTTAGAACATCAGCTTCAATACTTAAAATATGATTGAAAACATCTACTAAAAGTTCATTAATAACTGTTTTAGGTGAAACCATCTAAAAACCACCTCTCTCTTATAAAACGATATACCCAACACCGAGTGTTCCTGGACCCGCATGTGCACCAACTACAGGAGTTAGCGGCACCAATTCTACAGTTATATCTGGACGAATTGTTTGAATTTGATTCTTTAACTCTTCTGCTTTTCCAAGGTTATTCGTATACGCGATAAACATGACAACATTCTTTCCATCCACATCATGTTTAATAACCTCCAACAGTCTTTGTTGAGCTTTAGCTGTTGTTCTTATTTTTTCAAAAGGAACTAAACTACCATCTCTTTGAATATGTAATAATGGTTTAATTTTTAATAATGTACCTAAAAAACCACTCGCTGCGGATAAACGACCATTTTTCACAAGGAACTTCAACGTGTCAACTAAGACATAGATATATATATTATCCCTTATTTTCTCTAATTTATCAATGATGTCTCTAGTTTTATAACCTTTTTTAATCATTTTGATAGCTTCGATGACTAAAAATGCTTCTCCATATGAAACGCTTCTAGAATCGATGACGTAAACATTAATGCCAGGAACCATATCTTTAGCTAAAACTGCACCTTGATATGTTCCGCTCAATTTTGAAGATATAACAACTGCGATAACATCTGTATAACCTTCTTCTTTTAATTCTTCATATACACTTGCTATTCTTCCGGTTGAAGTTTGTGAGGTTGACACATCAATATCAGGATTAGCTTGAATAATATCATAAAATTCTTTGGCTTGAATATCAACATAATCTTCATACTCTTTTCCATCTAAATTTAATGTTGATCTTATCATTTTTACTGGATAATCTAACTTCAAGTAGTCGACGCCAGAATTACCACAAACTACTAAACCAATTTTTTCACTCATATTTATTTTCTCCTTCAAATTATTTGAACATCAAATTATAATGCTATTTATATGATAACATATAAAATAAATAATTCAAGAATAATAATTACGAATTGAGTAGATTTACTCTTTCTAACTGAGAAATGGCTGATAATTTTTCTTCGTCACGTGTCATATTGATGATAAAACTTGTTAACAAGTTAATCTCTTCATTGTTATATAAAACATTTTCATTCATTAATAAATTTCGCATACGATCAAATTCTGGTCTATAGATCATCACGTAATTAACGACATTGATTGTACTATCCATAATGTTTGCGAGCACTTGTCTATGTGTGATGGAATCTTGGAGTTTCTTTGTATATCTTTCTTCACTTCTCTTTTCATCTTGGTTGAACATGCCAAATTCTAAAACGATAATCAATCTTTCATAAACAATCAAGTAATCAGTTCTCATGTGATTGCCGTATATTAAAGGGTACTCCATAAACACATTCAGTTTCTCTCCTTTAATGCCTTTTCTAAATAACTGTATCATTACTCTTCTCATTATAGATAAGGTATCAATCCAAGTTATAACTTCTTCATCCTTCAATGGCCATATTGTTAGATCATTTTTAATGAACTGCTGTTTCAAGTCATTAAAAAAACTATTTGATTCATAGTAATGAGCTCTTTCTTTCAATAGTTGCTTTTCAATATTCCAACCCGTTTTTTCTAATATCTCTGTAAATAAATTAAACTTTGCTACATTCTCAAAATGGTACATACACTTAATACTCATATCATCACCTCATCTTATGATATGAAAAATTATTAAAATTACTTTAAAAATAAAAAAAAGCCCAACTAATTGGCTTCGCAAAGGTATGGATGGTGGCTCCGGGCAGAATTGAACTGCCGGAAAAAGGATTTTCAGTCGTTTCACGCAAGTGGTGCTAGTACGTTTCGATTCTAAATCTAGTGACTGTTTTTCTATTTTATTATTGTATGTGTATGGTACTACACATCCTACTGTTTAATTTCCATATCAGTCCTATACAGAACAATGACCTTTAAAAACAGATACTAACAAAATAATAATGTGCTAATAAACAATATGCACTGCTTATCAATATCATATCTTTTCTCATATAATTTCGTGTTTATTGAATGGAGTTCACCACATGTATTCTTTTTTTCCTAACAACAATCCAGATATAGACCGTTGTCAACAAGCCAATAACGAAAGATAGAATAATAAACAATGTTCTGAATTGCCTAGCCACAATTTCCGTGCTGGTGTAATTGTTGATAGCGGTGTAGAAATTGGTTGCAATTGCCTCGCGCAAGGTGTAACTAATCAAATCTGGTTGAGTTATGAAAAGAATTGTAACCCCTGCAGCAAATAGTTTGGTAAACACGTCAAATAATATTATTGATACAGTCCATATTTCCTTCTGCAGTTTTTTGATTCCATTCACACAACTAATAATGACCGCTACAACAAAAAGCCATATGAATAATGTTAGGTATTGGCTATTAAAAATCGGTAAATATATATATCCTTGTCTAGGTCCATCTTGAAAAGTGTGAAAAAAGTAATTTTTATCGAGAAAATAGATTATTGTTGAACCTACCAAAATAGTAAGAATCATTTCAATATAGACCCACACACGATTGATCATATTCATTATCCTATTCCTTTACCTGAAAATAGATTTGTGTTGTATTTCTTCTATGTCATCATTTAAAAATGAAATCACGTATATATATAAAATAGCATTAAAAAAATGAGTTTACAAGTCAAATTCGCATTTTCACATTGTTACTTATGCTATTTTCATTCTCACTTTCCACCGTGGATTAGGTGTATTTAAAACACTTAGCAATAATAAATTCATATACATACAAAGCAGATCGATTGAAACACAATTACACAACTCGATTTAAAAATAATTCCATATGTCGCTAGTAAATTCTCTAAATATCTATTTTTGACAAGATAAAAAGCCCTTAAAAGGGCTAGATTTCGTACCGTATGGTGGCTCCGGGCAGAATTGAACTGCCGACACAAGGATTTTCAGTCCTTTGCTCTACCAACTGAGCTACAGAGCCTAATAATGGCGGTCCGGACGGGAATTGAACCCGCGATCTCCAGTGTGACAGACTGGCATGTTAACCACTAC
>JAFGTI010000125.1 GCA_016934175.1 Acholeplasmataceae bacterium
AGGTTTTTTAACCTCAATCTTATCTATTAACTGAAGCATTGATAAGATGACAAGACCTCCAGCACTATCTCCTATTAAAATCAGTTCATCAAAAGGGTACTCAGATATAATTTGTAGATAAATTTCAAATGAGACATTATAAATTTCACTTGTTGTGACTTGTGGAATTAATGGATATTCGACATAAGTTGCTTTTGCATTTGTTTTTTTTACCCATTTATCTATCATCATCCACTGAGGTAAGCCTCCATTTAAACATAATGCACCCCCATGAAAATAAATGATATGTTTATGGTTATCAGATTTTTCATTAATTGTATGAAATAAATGATTTTGATTATTTCTAGTTTTTATATGATATTTCGATTTGATAAAGAACGGAATCTTTTCAGGTTTCTCTTTTTTTGCTTGTTCTAAAAAAGTCTCATTTGATGAGACGTAGTTAAGAATCATCTTTGATATTTTATTGATAGAACCATCAACGTATGTTTTCATGCTCAGTCTTGTACCATTTTCATAATATTTTTTATAAAGTGTTGTCTAAAAAGGGGATCCTTGAATGTTTCAATCTTTGATCCACCAATTGTTTTCATTTGAGCTATTTGTATAAACAGTGGGATACTGAAGGCTGAAAATAAAATAATATACTTAGCAAAAGATTCGCTCGTACTTTTAATATTCATTCGTTGCGCTAATTGCTCATAAATATATCTTGTAAACTCATTATCTGAAAAAAATGAATCGATAAGTAATCCCGAGGATTCACTTTGTATGTCTTTAGATAGAAACAGATAATTCAAAATTCCTATATTCTCCATTGAAAAGTTGTAAATAAACGTGATGAGTTCTTCAAGCTTTTCTTCTATGGGGGCATCATCTAAATTCTTGATGATTGAATCCTTAATAAAAGTCTTTAGATCACTTAAGACCTCATTGATGACTTCAGTAAGTAGTTGTTCTTTACTTCCAAAATGATAATTAACGGCAGCAATATTAACATAAGAAGCTTCTGCGATATCTTTTATCGTTACGGTTGCATTCTTTCGAATTAACATCTTCGTATTTTCAATGAGTTTTCTTTTGATTTCTTGGCTTGACATATGATACCTTCTTTCATTTGAAATTATATTTTAAATAATGTTTCATATCTTATTTATACCATAATAAATGTATAATTAAAATGTATATTTGAAATAATCATTTAAATCACGTATTTAAAGGAGTTCTATGAAAAAGATATCCATATTTATTGGTATTGTCATATTATTACTAGCATGTTTTTTGTTCATTCCAAAAACTAAAACTAATTATGATATGACCATCTACCTTCCAGGTGATTCACAAACAAAACAAGGTCTAGAAATCATTAAAGATGAATTTAGTGAAGAATCATCCATCCAAATTCTTGTGATGGATATTACCATTAATCATGCCGTTTCATTGATGCACTCGATCGAATCAGTGCCTTTAGTATCTCAAGTCATTTGGTTAGATGACTATGTAGACCTATCTACTGTTCCAATCGATTATATACCCATTGAAACGATTTCTCCATTCTATCAAGATGGTGATGCTTTAATCACTATCGTGTTTAGCACGGACGCCTATGATACCTCACTTGAAGATTCAATTACTCAAATTAAAACTATCTTATCAGCATATGAAATTCATTTACGTGGTGATATTTTGACTAATCTTCAAACCATTGATGTAGCATCTGATGCTATCGCTAAAGTGATGTATATTATCATTCCAATGATTATCATCATTTTATTATTAGCTTCTCATGCATGGATTGAACCTTTATTAATTTTAATAACGTTAGGTGTTGCGGTTTTATTTAATACATTGACTAATGGTCTTTTATCAAATGTATCTTTTATCACTCAAACGATGGCACTTGCTCTTCAACTTGCATTATCGATTGATTATGCAATCTTTATGATTCACAGATACTACGAAGAAAGAAAGACTTATGATGCTCATGAAGCAGCCCATCTCGCAAGAAAGCACACTTTCAAATCAATTACAGCTTCTGCACTCACAACGATTGCTGGTTTCACAGCACTTTTCTTCATGAAATATCAAATTGGTTTAGATATCGGTTTAGTCTTATCTAAAGGCATTATTTTTAGTTATTTGACTGCGATGTTATTACTTCCTATTCTTTTAGTGTGGTTTGACCCACTTATTGAAAAAACAAAGCACGGCATGCTCATGCCCTCATTTAAAAAATTCTTTAAACTACAGTACAAAATGAGATTCATTTTGATATTCATTTTGATTTCAATCATTACTGGAGGACTCTATTTTCAAAACAAAGTAACTTATCTTTATGGTTCAAACTCTATAGGAGGTGCTCAAAGTACTTTAGCACTTGATCAAAACTTCATCAGAGAACGTTTTGGCTATCATAATCAACTCATTATCTTAGTTCCAAATGAAACAGTCAATCAAGAAGTGTTATTATCTCAAGCTCTTCTAAGTAACCCTTATGTTACCCAAGTCCAAGCATTAGTGACAACAGTCGATCCCAACACCCCTAGAGCATACTTACCTACATCTATCTTAGATCAATTTGTTGGAACTAACTATAGTAGAATCATCATCACAACCTCTTTATATGAAGAAAATGATACACTCTATCAATTTGTTGATGACCTTAAAACAATCATAAAAACACAATATAATGAATCTTATATTGTCGGTAATGCCCCAGCATTAGACGATATCAAAACATCCATCCTGGATCAAAAATTAGTAATCATGCTATTTTCTATAATTGCTGTTGGTCTCATTGTAGGCATCACATTCAAATCTATTACCATACCTATTTTACTTTTAAGCGTTATCCAAGGTGCCGTTTGGATTAACTTATCAATCTTATATCTAATGAGTACTGAGGTTATTTTTATTGGATATTTAGTTGTTATGAGTATTCAATTAGGAGCAACTATCGATTATGCAGTCCTTCTTACCAATAGATATCTAGA
>JAFGTI010000020.1 GCA_016934175.1 Acholeplasmataceae bacterium
GATTAATGACAATTTTAGAACTGAAAAACCAAAGCATGGAAAATCATTCCTAGAATACATTAAATAAAAAGATGAGGGTTACCCAGTTGGGTTACCCTCATTAAATTTACGCTCTATGTAGCGCTTGGTAGGTTGTGTAATCAACAACGTAGCAACAATAACAAAAACTATAGTAATAAAGAAAAATTGGGCCATTTTAAACCAACTAAAATCATAATAATAGGGATCGAAAAATGGATAAATAAACCTAGATCCTTGAAAATCTCCTTGAACAAGTTCGAGTGTATCCCCGATTCGTGGTTCAATTACGGTATAAACCGAACCGATATAAATGATTGGATAAATAAATAAAGTTTCTAAATACTTAACATTAAATGATCGATCGTAAATAACAAAATAATAGAATAAATAGCTTAAAGGAGTGGCGGTATGTAATAAATATTGAACAATGGTTAGTTCCATGTACGGTCCTAAAAAGAGATGAAAAATAGCACCTGTCATTAAGATATTCAGTAATGCGATATGCGTAAATATTTCAAATAATCTTGTATTTTTAAATCTTGTAAAATGAAGAATTAAAAGTGCTAAAACAAGGATATTACTTTGTGTAGTAAAATAGATATAATTAATGAAAAAATAAGCTTTTGGGTATGGTGAATTAAGTGAACGAAATGCTTGTAAAACTAAACCTACTACAACTAGTAAGATGATGAAACTTATAACAATACATCTTAAGCGATTCCGATTGCTTAAAATACGTCTTAATTTGACCATAATCTTAAAGGTTAAAAGTACTTTTTGATCTCATCAACATTTGATGTGAGACCTAAAGCTAGCATCAAACGAACACGCGCTTTTTGGCTATTTAAGTTTTGAGTGAAAATAACACCGAGTTGTTTCAAGTGATGTCCACCACCTTCATAACCATAACTGTCTAAAACTCTACCTTTAGGACAACGGGAAGTAATCAATACTGGGATATTGCGTTTGATAGCATTCTCAATACCTTGAACCATAGTTGGTGGAACATTGCCACGACCTAATGCTTCAATAACAATTCCTTTAACGCCGTGTTCAACTAGTAAGTTTAGTATTTCTGAACTTGCACCAGAATATGCTTTCACAATTTCAACTGATTTTTCAATGGAAGAAGGTTTCATTAAAATGGGAGATTCATGAGTTTCTCGATAGTATAGTACATTATCCTGATCGATAATACCAAGTGGACCAAACTCTAAAGACTTAAAAGTATCTAAGGCTAAAGTATGAGTTTTCGTAACTTCAACAACAGAATTAATCTCATCGTTCATGACAAGTAAAACACCATGATGTGCCGATTCGTTGTGAGCTGCGACTAGTATAGAAGAGACTAAATTACTTAAACCATCAAATCCAAGTTCAGAATAGTTACGCATAGAACCAGTGAAAACCACTGGTTTTTTTGCATCCAAATAGAGATCCAAAAAGTACGCTGTCTCTTCCAAAGTGTCTGTACCATGTGTTATGACAATGCCATCAATCGACTCATCAAGAAGATGTATATCAATTTGTTTAGCAAGAGTAAGCATGTCATCAGGGGTAATCGAAGGGGATGGTTTAAGTGAAAAAGTATAAGATTTGAGGTTAATCCCTTTGAGTTCAGATGAGATGTTAGCAAGCAATTCAGCTTGATTATCATGAATGATTGCCTTGTTAGTTTGGCCTTGTTTAGCCATGGAAATCGTACCACCTGTAAATACAATCAATATAGTTTTATCCTTCATATTATCACCAATTTAATTGTATCATATCTATCTCTATAATAGAATGAGCAAGTGATAAATATAAATCATCAGAATTCGATAGTTACTGGTCTATGAAGCCGACGGAAGCCGAAGTTTGAATTAGCAACACAAACCAACTTATCCACACAAATAATATTGTTCGCACAGCAAAGACAACAACGCATGGTTTACATAATATATATTATACGTAGATATATAATATATTTTAGAGGGCTAAATCTAAATTAAACCGGGTATGTTAATCTCTAAATACGAGTTTGCTTAAGGATATATTGGCTTCTTTTAACTATAATATATGTCACTTCTTCTATTTGAGTATGTTAATGAATATAAAGAGTGCCATAACGTCGTTTGAGAAATGTGAAGCTTCATCTTTCTATTACTATGGGCTTCGCATGCTAATATCACGTATAAGCTTGTGGGATTTATTAAACACTTGATAGATAAATTTATAAGAATCATGAGCTTCTCTTCTTCTCTCGAGTTGAATGGGTACAATAAAAAAATTGAAAAATATAGGATTTAAAAATACGCAGATTATTCGATAAATATATGATGTGAATTTTTTTAGCTTGGACATCTTTCGCATTTTTAAAACTATATATTTGAAGTTTTCATAAGATCTAAAATTAGACCCAATGTTATATTTTAATTAACTCTATTTTTTTCTACACGTTTTTACATTTCGGTGTATTGATATCTTTATAGAAAACGAGTGATGTCTGAGAACATTTGTTGGAAACTATTTTTTAACTTTTCAATATCTTGAGTTAAATTTCTGATTCTTTTATAAGTGTATATTTTCATTGTTTTTATTTATTCAATTCAAAACTATAACTTCAATCAAGTATTTTTATTTTATACATTTATTCTCCTCATGCGTACGCGCGCGTGCGCTTTTCTTATATATGTGCATGATTATTTTTCTACTATTGATTAGAGCCATTCATACAAATTCCACATATCTTACAAAAATAAAAAAAGAGCCTTTTACTTCAAGATCTCTTTTTTCCTTTTTATTAATTCTTTTTTTAACTTTTTTAATGTTTACATATGCTAAACTTTAATTTTGTTTTTCTTTATAAACCCAATGAGTAATGTTAATAATTCTTTTGGTTTTTCAAATATCACAACATGCCCTGCGTCCGGAATCACAATGTATTCACTGTTCATAATATGGTCGGCTATGATTTTAGAAAACTTGGGTGGCTTCAACGTATCCAACTCACCACAAACAATAAGCGATGGTGCTTTGATACATTTAAGTTCTTCAGTCATGGTGACATCATTCATGAATGTCTCATAAAGTGTAATTTGACCCTCAAAATATGATTTATCCATATGTTTGGTTGCATATGCTCTCTTTTCTAGAAATGCCTTATTCTTTTGAATATAGGCGTTACTATAGATACCTCCTGCCATACCCCAGAAAAACTGATATCCATCATTATTTTTGCATAATTCAGTCCAATGATTAATCTCATTTTTTAGTGTTTGATCGAGTTCTGATACTGAATCAATTACTGAAATTGATTTTACATATTCAGGAAACAAAATACCAATTTTTAGTCCAACTTCTCCACCATAACTTGTACCAATAAAATGTGCTTTTTTAACGCCAAGTTTTTTGAGTATTTCAATGGTGTCTTCAGCATGTTCTTTAAAGGTATATGGACCTTGGGGTTTGTCTGATTTTAATTGACCCTTGAAGTCATGAAGAATGACTCGATAACCATTTTTAACAAACCAATCAGATAACTCATACCAACTTGAAGTGGTCGTCATAACACCATTCAAAAAGACAATAGCCTCATTATTTTTCAATCCTAAATCTTCGACAAATAAGTTATGACCATTTATGTTTAATATCATTTGTTTTTCTCCACGAAAAAACTTATTCTTTAATGAACTCTAAGATATCTTTTGTGAGTTGATCAGGCACATCTGTGAGTGGTGAATGACCACAATTTTCATAGACAACAAGTTTGGATTGTTCTTGTAGTGCTTTCACATTTTCTAAGACCATATATTCGGGAACTGTAATATCTTTTTTACCCCAAGTATGAAGGATAGGACATTTGATTTGATGAATATTATTTGTTCCGCCATTATAGAAATTATGTTGATTTGACATATTAAAGTTGGCGAGTGCCCAATCTGCATCGATTAGATTCTTTTGTTTTAATGATTCATTCATCCATAATTTCATTTCATCTGCAGATGGTTTATTTACTGTATAGACAGTTAATCCAAACACATAACTCATCGTATTAAAATCTTGATTTTTTTGTGCCATTAAAAGCGGAACTACTTGAATTGGATCTGTACCAAGTTCTTCAGGTGAACTATAGATTTCACCAACCTTCATTTGGCCCTTTTCATCCTTTTTAAAAACTGGATACCCTTTATGTGAAGCTGAATTAATGAGAATCAATTTTTTAACCATTTGAGGATATGCAGCAGCAAACTCTAGTGCAACACCTCCACCAAGTGACCAACCTGCAATATTTGCTTTTTTAAGACCTTTTACATCCATAAAGGATTTGATATCATCTGCCAAGTCTTTTAATGATTTAATGCGGTTATGATAGCTAGAATCGCCAAATCCACGCATGTCAGGTGCTAAGACATGCAAATCTTTTGGTAAGCGTTCAAATAATGGTGAATAATGTAATGATGATGAAAAATTACCGTGAATTAAAATAAGAGCTTCTTTACCTGATCCTAATTCAACATAGGCATATGTTTCACCATTATTCAGTTTGATCGTTTTCTTTTCCATCGTTCGATTTCTCCTATATCGTGAATGTTGTATCTTTGGTATTGATAAATCCAAGTACTAACGTCATAAACAACAAAGGTTTTTCATACATGGATGCATGACCAACACCTGGTAATATAACGAGTTCTGAACCTTTAATGAACTCGTGTAATTGTTTTTGATTTGAAATGGGTGTTAAATAATCTTCATCCGCAGCAATAATTAACGTTGGTGCACTAATTTTGGATAGTCCTTCACGTGCATCAAAACTCTCTGCAGAATTGGTTAATCTTTCCATTTGATCTAAAAATACTGGATTTGAAAAAATTGGTAATAAAATTTGTTCTCTTTTTTTCATCCAATCCAATCTTTTCTCATAAAATGATGGAGAATAAATGACGGGAATGGTTGCTTTATAATAAGTTGACCCATCTCTTGTACGTCCTATTTGATTCCATTGATGGCCAATCTCTTTCAACCATGGTGATGTATAAGGCGTGGTATTAAATAACACGAGACGAGATACTAAATCAGGGTATTTAATCGCAAACGAAATGGCGACTTCTCCACCATACGAAATACCGACAATATTAATTTTTTCGAGTTTAAGTTCTATCATAAGTTGATGTATCAGATCGACTTGAATCGATTGGTCATAGGATTGACCCTCAAGACGATCAGATTGACCTTGATCAAGAAAATCAAGACGGATAAGCATATTATTTTCAATAAAGCTTTCAACAAATGGTTCCCAACTCCGAGTTGACATCATAATCCCATTCAATATTAAAATGGGCTTGCCTGACCCTTTAACATCATAAAAAACCTGATGATTTTGATAAGAAAATGTGCTCATCTTATTCACCTATAAAGCCAAGCTTAACGGCTTCTTTTCTTAACTCATCACGAAAATTTGGATGTGCAATACTAATTAAGAGTTCAACACGTTCAGCAACCGATGTTCCTCTAAGTGAAACACCACCAAATTCA
>JAFGTI010000126.1 GCA_016934175.1 Acholeplasmataceae bacterium
AAAAATCCCCTTTCCATAAACACCTATAACTTTAATTATTTATAGTGTCTACTTTAAGGGGATCATATCAGAATTAAAGGTATACTTTTTTTTTTCAATTATTTTACTACATCACTTTTATAACTATCAAAGTAATAAGAGGAATCCCAAATAAATATTATTGGAATATCGAAATACAATTTTTAAGAAGTTCTACTTAACATTTGATTTTTTTATTCATCTTGCTCATCGTATTTCTTATAAACGAAAGGTATAGCATGAATAATATCATGTGCTAATACAGATTCCATGTGTTGTTCTTTACATGCTTGTCTTGCAGAAAGCATGTGAAGCAAAATACCTTGCTCAATATCTAAGTTTCGGGCAAGATAAGTTAATATAATACCTGAAAGCACATCACCACTTCCTGCTTTGGCAAGCGCTGGTGTTCCTTGATTTAAATAAATTATTTTGTCTTTAGTTGCGTATATCGTTGATGGGCCTTTTAAAACAATTTCACAATGATAGATATGAATGCACCGATCGATAATTTCTAATAGATTATCTTTTAGTTCTTCAACATCACTATTCATTAATTTTGCAAATTCTCCATAATGAGGCGTTATGATGACTCTTTTGTTATGGATATCTTTCGTTTTCTTTAACAAAAGCATACCTGCAGCATCTAATACAATAGGTATCTCCAAATCTGTAATATAATCAAATACCATTTCTTCAAAAGAGTTAATTTCTCTGATTCCTAATCCATAAAGTATAGCATCTTTTTTCTTAATTAATTTTGGAAGATCAGTTATTGATTCGATACTCTCATACATGATTTCAGGATATGGATTAATTAAGTATTTTTCATTAGTGAGATGATAAGCAATTGTGCTTAGCCCAGCTCCAGAGACTAAAGCACTATAACCAGCTAAGGTGATAGCTCCCATAACACCTTTTTGTCCTCCAATAGTCAAGACATTCTTATAATCATATTTATGGGTGTTATAAACTCTTTTTTTAGGTCCATGAAATGTATCTATATAATATTTTTTATTCTTTATTTTCTCCATACCTACATCGATGACTATAATTTGTCCTACAACATCCATAGCATCTGATAAGAGCATACCTTGTTTAATCGCTTCAATCGTATAAGTTGTATTTGCTTTGATACAAACACCCATGATTCTTCCCGTCTCAGAGTTTAGACCACTAGGTACATCAATCGAAACTACTGTGATCTTTTGATTATTGATCCAATGAATGACTTTTTCGTGCAATCCGGTAATGTTTCGAGTTAATCCGATGCCAAATAGCCCATCAATAATTATTTCATTATCCGAATTTTTATGAACCTGTTCTAAAAATGTCTCATAGTCATTTACAAAGGTCAATGAGATATTTTGCTCTTGATATTGTTTTGTCATGATTATAGATTCATTTGATTGGTTATTTTGATCACCTATCAAGATAACATCTACTTGTTTCCCATCAGAAAATGCTTGTTGCCCAAAAACAAGTGCATCTCCACCATTATTTCCTGTGCCTGCAATAATCATAATATGTTTTTTTTTATACTGTTCACTAAAAGTTTTATATATTGCATGTCCTACTTTTTTCATTAGGTCAAAGGGTGAAATATTTTGCATAACAAATGTTTTTTTCTCTATTTCACGCATTTCTTTTATCGTCACAACTTGAGTCACAACAATCACCTCTTCTTTGAGTATAAATGAATTGTAATATTTCTCAATTCAAGAAAAATTGATGATGAACTTCTAGAGTTTTATGAAAGATTAAATTACGAAAGTACATCATGATGATGATTCTTGCTTACTAGCAATAATATCATCTATGATTTTAGATATTTCTTCAATTACTTCATTTAAGGTTTGATCTGTAGATAAATCCACACCAACCATTTTCGCTAATTCAAGAGGCGCTTTTGTTCCACCTGCTTTAAGTACATTAATCCAATCTTCTGGCTTAATCGTCTTATTTTCTAGCATTTTAGATACTTTAGTCCCTAAAGTTAAACCTGCTGAATATGTATATGGATATAAACCCATAAAATAATGTGGTTGTCTCATCCATGTTAATCCTGCCCATTCAGGAATTACGACTGTATCTCCCCAAAACTTCTTTAACACACCAAGTTTTAAATTATTTAAGATATGAGCTGACAAAGGTTGCTTATGATCTACACGATCATAGACTTCTCTTTGAAATGCTGCTTCTAGTAAATGGGTCACAAAGTTATGATAATATGTTCTAGAAATCATTACAGATTTAATCCATGTTTTTTCTCTAATTGTTTTGACCTTTTTAATTAAATGATTTGCCATTAATAACTCATTGGTGGTTGATGGTGCTTCAACAAAATACATAGATGGTCTAGTGTTTAGAATCTTTTGATGACGATTGGCATATTGGAAATGTCCAGCATGCCCAATTTCATGTGCTAAAACCATGACCTCATCCATTTGACCATTCCAATTAATCAGAATATATGAGGATGCACCGTATGGTGATGAACAAAAACCACCTGTTGATTTACCTTGATTTTGTGGAAAATCTATCCATCTTTCATCAAATGCCCGTTTAACAATTTGATGATATTCACTACCTAAAATTGATAATCCTTCAATCAGTAATTCTTTTGATTCTTCGATAGTTACACGAGGTTCAAAAGTTGGGTCCACTGCAATTTTCAAATCTGAATACGTCATTTGATTAAGCCCATGAACATCTTTTAACAATTCTGCATATTTTCTCATGGCAGGTGCTAGTTTATTCATTATCAAATCAATTTGACGATCCATGAAATCTTTTGTTACTTTTTGATCAAACAATAAATAATCATAAACACTTGAATAACCTCGAAGTTCAGACATAATCTTCTCTTTTTGAACGTGTGCTTGATAGTTACTTGCAAATCCATGTTGATATTCTGCTAGTTTTTGATAAAATGTCTCATACGCCTTCCTTCTTACTGTCGTATTTTCTTCGTATTCGTATTCGTTTTCAAACAGTGTAAATGAGTTAGGATAAGTGACACCATCCACAATAAAATCATTGAACTTCATATCAGCAAGTTTAAAACGACTATAATTCATATAAGATGCGTTAAGTACAGGTGATAAAGCCACAAGTGTTTTTTCAATCTCAGGAATTAGTGTATACTTTTTGTCTTTGATAATGTCTTTTAAAAAATATTGGTTATCCTCGCTTAATGCCGCAGTTTCTAGTAGCAAATCATTACTTGTCTGTTTTAGTTCATTATCAAAAAATGACATTTTTTTAGATATACTTTGAAAACGTAACATCGCTTTACCTTGACGCATTTGGTTTTCTTCAGAAATCGAATCTGTACTCGATTGTAATGAACCATATGCACCAATTCTCGATAATCTTGCTTGAATATCTTGATAAACCGAGAGCGCATCACTAATTATTTCTTTCGAGGTCATTTTGTTTTCGAAAGTTTGGCAAAATATATCAATGTCTTTTTCTACTAAATCAAAAGCCTCTTGGTATAGTTCTTCACTTTTAAATAAATTAGTCATATCCCATGTGTACTTCACATCAAGTTCATGACGTTTTGGTAATTGTTTCTTCAATTCAATCACTCCTTTAGATAATTATATCATAGCTTTATATCCTTATTTCCTTTTCTTAATTCACATGAGGCTAAATACTTTAGATTGGTAATTCATCTCAATCTTTTCCTTTTGGTGATGTTAAAAGAGAGATCTTTCTTAATATGTGGATTTATAACATCATTTATCTCATAATAAAAAAACTCCTTCGTCTAAGATTAAGTATAATTATATACCTATTCTCCAACTTTTCGGAGTCATTTCAGATAAGTTTGTCTTGTCATTACTAAGTTTATCATGTTTTTCATCAAAAAAATAGCGTGTTTTACTTTGGAGTTATACCAAGTTTACTTTTTGTGCACTATAAGCTTACAGCTTTAAGCACAATCGTCATAAAATTGAATATTTTACTTGACAAGGTTTATCATAAATGGAATATTAGAAATTCCGGATATTCGTGTCCATAATTGGTGTTAAAATGCAAAATAAAAGTATAAATGCTGCAACTATTTATTTATTAAAACAGTGTTCGATCCACCTCATCTCCACCATCTTAATTTGAAATGACTCCGAAAAGTTGAAGAAAAGGTATAATAATGATACCTGATCTTAAACAAAGGAGTCAGTTCAGTTCATAAAACATCACAATACACTTGAAAGATTAAAAACCATCGATGATGTTTTGCAAGCTCGAACTGAACCACTTACAAAAGTTGATGAAACAATTCTTAAATCATTTATCTACAGATGCTTTCTGTGAAGCCAGATGAAATTGTCTTCTGCATTGTGGGATCAACCCAATATTCAGATAAAGAATTTTCCGAAAGACGCCATGAATTTGAAGCAAAGAAACCTATATTTGAAAGTGTCTATATAGACGAAAAATATCAAAAAGAGATGAAATACCGTGTGGTTGTCATCTAGTTTCCTACAGGATGCAACTATAAAAAAACCACCAGATCGTTATTTTTAACATCTGGTGGTTCTAAATTTAGCTTTATTACTTGCATTGTTTTTAGATAAAAAATGTAAATATTGAAACATTTGATACGAGATAGTTATTCCGAAATCAAACTAGGGTGAACAATATAATATTCATTTTGATTTTTGTATATTTGAATAATGGGATATAGTTTCATCTCTTGTTTATTCCAAATCAAACCAACATTAACCGTACTAAAGGGACTTTGTTCTATGCTATTTATTATTGCTGCATAATCCATAGGATTATAAATTTGCGATAGATGTGATTTGAATCCTATGCCTTGGTTAATCAAAGTTTGTTTGTCTATGCTCAATGTAATATACTGAATGTCTTCATTTCCTGAAACAATCGGGCTGCTCGATAAAAAATACAATTCTTTAATCACATTGTATAGATTAGAAAATAATGTGATTTGGTCTCGTTCTCCGAAATCAGTTGAAATTGATTCCAAAATTTGAGTCAAATTATCACCTGAATAATCTGCTTCAATCTTAACTTCATTTAAATTATCAATTTGAAAATATTCTTTAGTATTTTTATTATATTTATAGTGTAGGTAAGTATTACGATACAAATCATATTCAGTGGAATCGTTATCATCAAGCAAATAAGTGAAAGATCTTTCCTCTTTTACATAAATTTGATATTCAGTCGAAGATGTTGTCACATAATAGACATTCGCACTATTAGCAGACAAGTATATCTCATAATTAATTCCATCAAATTCAAATGTATTATAAAACTGAGTGGATTCTAAATTCCTAAAAAATTCATCAGTCAACTCTTTACCTTGATCTTTGCAAGAGGATAATAGTGAAAACATTACAATAATTAATATCAAATATATTTTTTTCATAATAAATCCTCCCTATAGAAAATAATTGTTATGCCTCCAATAATTGCCAAGCAGGTTTCCAAACTTCCCACCATTTTGCACCTGTAGATTTCATTATGTTATAAGTGTCATGTCGATATTGTGTCTCAACAAAATAGTATGATGGTGTTCCTGATTTCTTAGTTTGAATAACACCATTTAAATGTGTATAATTTTCATTCCAATGAGATATCACATCGTAATTTGTTTTGAATATCCACCATGCATCTGATTGTGCACTTCCAATAATCATAGCATAATGCGCTGTATCTTCTAACTTTAAACTAAAGTATAAGCCGATTGCTGGGACATTGTAAGCTGCTCCGAAAACACCACTACTCACAACATTGTATTCAGATGATAAATATTCATTCATTCCACTAATGATTTCTCCTGGCCAAATTCCATAGAACATTATTCCCAAATAAGATCTACCAGTAGTTGTCCAATTCATTAATGTTCTCATAGTATCTCTTTCCGTATTACTATTATTACTTTTTGTTATTCCAGTTTCGCCAGAAAGTTCAAATGTATATAAGGTATTAATTGCTGCTTGTGCTCCACAATCCATATAGTTTCCTTGAGTTCTTGTATAAATATTATAACCACCATATGAACCACTGTTAGTCATCAAATCATTAGCTATAGAATATGTAATTGTAAAGTTTTTTAATAAGGAAGTATGTGCACTATCAAGTTTAGCATAGATATCATCATAAAACAAACTCTTTCCATCTATAACATATAGATCTGGTGCTTCGGTAGTATTAGGAAAAAATAATTCATTTTTCTTAACATAGAAATTTTGTCCAATTAAATATATTTTACTGTCAAAATCAAAGAACTGCGGTGATCCCTGAGTTTCAATTCCATATAAATACAAATCTAATCCAACAGTAAGATACCCATTATCAAAAACTAACATATATGCTTTGATGTTATCATGCTCATCATATAGATCGTAGTGCTCTACATAATTGTTCACATCCCAAACCACTCCATATTCCTTATAATATTCTTCCCTTAAAACACTAATATTGTTGTCAATGAATTCTATAAGTTCTTTTTCCCCATTAATTTCAATTCCACTTACTCCAAAAGACCCAAAAAAAATCAATATTAAACTTATAAATTTAGTTAACATGAGTTTAATTTCCTTTCTTCAATATATTTTATAAAAAATAATGCAAGAAAAATATAATCCATCCTATTTGATCACTAATAAGCACCCCCACTTATAGTTATTACGTAAATTCTTAACAATAATTCTTCCTTAATCTGTTATTTTTGTTGTTAAGAAGTTGAATTATGATTATCATAAACAATCCTCTTGAAGAACTACACTAGCATGTGTTTCAAATCCAACAAGAATCACGACTAAGTTAATGTCAGGACTTGTCCAATAATATCATTTTCAAGTAACATTTAATTTAGTTTATTAATACCTATATTACAATTTTATCATGTGTATTAAAATCACAACAGGGCGTATCTGTCCCAATCTCATACAAATTGGTTTATTTTTCTAACATTTTAAATAATATTTGCTCTATTCACACGAAATTATTGACGAAGCCTAACTACCGAGCATCATACAATTTTTATCCAAAATATGTTTACCTATACAAGCAGATATGTTCTCACAATCAAGACTTTATGTTTACCCATACGAGGTTAAATGAAAAACCGTATGTTTCCACAATCAAAAATATGCAAGAGCATATCAAAAAAGGCCACCTGAAAGTTATTTCTAACTTCAAGTGGCCTATCTCATTTGATAAAATTCAAAATATCAACATTAAAACGGTTATTTTATGGCTAAAAGCCGTTATTTTCATCATTTTATTGAAAGCAATGAGGTCGATTCCTTGTGTATGGTTAATATGAAATTGCTTTGTCAAAAGGTGTGGTCTGTATGGATGTTATAAGTGAACTGACTCTCTTTTGTTGGAGAATATATTAATGAACCTACACCTATTATATTCTATTTATAACTGTATTTCTATAGTCAATAGG
>JAFGTI010000021.1 GCA_016934175.1 Acholeplasmataceae bacterium
ATAAAAAGACCCTCAAATGGGGGTCGCCAGTAGCTAGCCTTGTAGGCGTAGGAGAAAAACCACGTCTTGAAGGCATGGATTTTTATTGGACATCTAATTTGGTTTCTAATTTAAATAATTCTTCAGTAGCGAAATGAAATTTTGTAATTGGATAATTTTGGTTAATTGGATACATATAATAAGTATCTTCCATAGTTGAGAAACTTAGTCCATCTCCCCTACCGAAATAATCATATTCAATGTGGACGCCAAAATTAGCAATAACAGGTTTTTTGACATCTAAATTTTCTCCAATCAAGTGGAACCCGTTTTTATTGTGAATGAGTTTACCTTTCCCAATTCTATAAAAACCCGTACTGTTAGGAAGCATATCAATATTGACTTCTAATTCGACGTGATATTGATTATTTATGATTTGGCTTCTTACTTCATTTCGTTCCCATTCAAACCAATCTGGAATATGAGAAAATAATGTCTTTCCGTTGACGTTATTTAATCTACCGAGGTCATCCATCTCATAAGTTTCTTGACATGATTTACACCATAGTTTATTACCTTTGCTCGTCATTTGATCTTCAGTTTTACAATGAGGACACATATAGAGAGGTTTATGAAGGTTTTCAGCTCTAAAAGGTTCTGTAATCCTCAGGTTTTCTTGAACTTGATAAGCATAATCATCATATTGGAATGCTTCTCTAATTCTTTGATTAATTTCATCAATACTCAATTGATCGATTTCTTCTTGAGTAATGATTAGGGTAAGGTCACTACTTGTATGCACTTTTCTAGGTTTAAGATTCCAGAAGGGTTGTCTTAAATGATGTCCATGTGAGATGATTGTAGCAACTGGATGTTTCATTCTTTTGATTAATTTACCCAAACTATCTGGAAGCATAGAAGTTGTTCCTACGAGAGAATATCTTGCTTCAGGATAAATTTGACATATAGTTTTGTTTACAACTAGACTATATTCAATTTGTCTTATTAATGCTGAATCACTCACGAATTTTCTTTTTAGGAAACAACCAACATTACGCATAATCTGTTCTCTACCAATATATCCATCAATAGCAACTATATAACTTGATCTTCTTGGAAAAACCGCTCTTGTTGCTACTTTAAAATCTAAGAAACTATTATGATTACATAATAAAATATATGGACCTTTTAAGTTAGACATGTTGTGTTTTCTTATTTTTGAATGAACTGCAAATGTTTCAGGGAATGCTAGTACCCATGCTAAAACTTGTAAATACCATTTGGGTCTAATAGGCATTTTTTTCATATCAAATCTCGGCATTGCTTTAACTTCATCTATATTTTTGTAGACAATGTCTGTTATTTTCATTTTGAGCATCCCTTCTAAAATAAAAAGTCTATTATCTATAGCATATCACGATATGTGTTGGAATTATATATGTAAGTGAAGAAAAACTTGAATAGAAAATTCAATAATCCAACAATAAAATCAATATTAAAAGTGAATTATTATTTACGAATTCAAATAGAGTATAATGAATTTATAGATTACTGATTAAGGGAGAGCATCAGATGAAGATAATTCATATGACAACTAAAGAGGCAAGAGATTTTATGGTCAGTTATCATTTAATCAATATTAAACAACAGCCAAGAGGAAAATCAGGACTTTTAGAAGTCTTTGATCGCATTAAATCTGTCCAATATGATCCATTAAATATCGTTGGCAGAAACAGTGATTTAGTTTTGCAAGCAAGGATGCAGAATTACACCTCAGGATTACTAAATGATGCCCTCTATATAGATAGAACACTTATAGATGCTTGGGATAAGCAAATGTGTATCTATCAAACTAAAGATTATCCATTCTTTAATGAAATACGTAGATTAAGAGGTATCGAAGCGATCCAAACACTTAAATACCGATTATCCATTGAAGCACTAGATTATATTGATGAAATTATTGAATATATCAGAGAAAAGGGACCCACATTTAGCTCTGAAATCAATCTTGGAGAAACTAAAACACATAAATGGGGGAATACAAAACCATCAAGTGCAGCACTAGACTACTTATTACACATTGGGAAATTAGGTATTTATAAAAGGAAAAACACTCAGAAGCAATATGATTTAATAGAAAATCTTATTGATAAAAAGTATACTACATTGACTATAGATTATTCTGAAGATGATTTTATTGAATGGCATTTATTAAGAAGAATATCTTCTATGGGATTAGTATCATTAAAAAATGGTATCATGTGGTCTGGACATTTAATATCTGATCGAAAAATCAGGGATGAGCATATAGCAATCTTAGTAGAAAAAGAGATCATTACAAAAATAATCGTTGATGATATAGTTGAACCCCTATATTGTTTAACAACATCGCTTGAAAGACAGCAAACAATTCAAAAGAGAATATCATTCATTGCACCTTTAGATAACTTGATTTGGGATCGGAATCTAATTAAAAAATTATTCAATTTTGATTATACTTGGGAAGTTTATACACCGGCTGCCAAAAGAAAATATGGATATTATGTTTTACCGATATTATTTGGAAGTGAATTTATAGGAAGAATTGAATTTGATTTTAATAGAAGCTCTAAAGATTTGAAAGTAAAAAATATTTGGTGGGAAAATCATATTGAACCCACGAAACAAATATTAACGTATCTTGATCAGTCACTTGCCGATTTTTCAAGATATTTGCTTTAAGCAATCGAGAAATAAAATGCTTCAATTGTAAGTTATATAAATAACAAATAGTCACTGTATATACCTGATGGTATGTAGAGTGTTTATTTATATAACTATTTAGATAAAACAGCTGAAAAACAAATTTTGTACATTCAACGAAAAGTTTTTAATTAAAGATTGACATGTCGTGAAATAAGGATTACAATAATAGTTGAAATGGGCATATGCTCATAAAAAGGAGTTCTTATGCCTAGACCAACGATCAGACGTAAGGTATGTTGTTTACCGGAAGTGAATTTATTTGGACCTTTAATTTCTAATCCTAGTAAAAGAGAAATAATCTATATGACAGTAGAAGAATATGAAAGTATAAGAATCATTGATTTTATTGGAAAAAATCAAGAAATTTGTGCAGATGAAATGCATGTTTCTAGAGCAACAGCTCAACGAATCTATTATGCTGCAAAACAAAAAATAGCTGAAGCATTAGTCAATGGGAAAATTCTTAAAATTGAAGGTGGAAATTATCGACTTTGCAATGTAGATGATGAAGAGTTTGGAAAATGCCCACATTGCCCATATAAAGGTTCTATTATTCAAGATTAGACTTCGCAATCATTGCGAATATAATATAGTAAATGTGTTAGATTTAATATCTTGTTTTATGGGTAATTACTTCCCTTGTTTTTAACATGTAAAAAAATAGGTAATCGTTATTTAAAAAAATATCATATAAATTGAGGAGCTTTAAAATGAAAATTGCAATTGCATGTACAACAGGATTAGTCTCAGATCATTTTGGTCATTCAGATTCATTCGAAATTTATTCAGTTAATAGTCAAGAACGTGTATTTATTGAATCACTTCAAAGTCCTGAACACCAACATGGATCATATCCAGCTTTTTTGAAAATGAATGGTGTAGAAACATTGATATGTGGAACAATTGGTAGGGGAGCAATTCAACATATGAATGCTCATAAAATAGAAGTTATTTCAGGTGTTTCAGGAAAAATTAGTGAAATCCTTGATTTGTTTACTCAAAAGAAACTAGCTTCAAGTGACGCTATATGTAGCGGACATGACCACGATCACGATCATAATCATGAATGTCATCATGATAAAAAATAAGGAGAGAGCAAAATGAAAGAAAAGACAGACATTTTAGTCATTGGCGGAAGTGCAGCTGGATTAGTTGCAGCAATGACTGCAAAATCGAATTATAAAGACAAAAAAGTCGTTTTAATTCGTAAAGAAGAAAAGGTAATGATTCCATGCGGAATTCCTTACATTTTTGGTACATTGGAAAGTTCTGAACAAAATATTCTTCCCGATGGCGGATTAATCAACTTGGGTGTAGAAATAAAAGTTGATACAGTTATTAGTATTAATTCAACTGAAAAAATGTGCACCACTGTTGGTGGGCTATCAATTAGCTATGATAAATTGATTATAGCTACAGGGTCTCAACCTGCAAAACCAGGATGGTTAAAAGGCAGTGATTTGGATCATGTGTACACAATTCCTAAAAACAAGATTTATTTAGATGAACTAGTAAGTCAACTGAAAACATATAAACATGTGACTGTTGTAGGAGCAGGGTTTATTGGTGTTGAGGTTTCTGATGAACTTAATAAACGTGGACTTGCAGTATCATTAATAGAAAAAGAATCTCATATTTTGGCATTAGCATTTGATCCGGATATCGCAATTGAAGCTGAATCTATCCTTAAACAAAGAGGTGTTAATGTATTAAGTGGTGTAAGTATTAAAGAAATTCAAGGAAAAGGAAAAGTCTCTAGTGTACTTTTGAGTGATGGAAGAAATATCGAGACTGATGCAGTTATTTTATCAATGGGCTATCATCCCAATGCGCAATTAGCTCAAGCATCAGGAATTCATATCAATGAAAAAGGTTTTATTGTTGTTGATGAATTTTTAAGAACAAATATTCCAGATATTTATGCAGCTGGGGATTGTGCTGAAAAACGTGATTTTGCTACAAATAAGATATCAACGACGATGTTAGCATCAACAGCGTGCGCTGAAGCTAGAGTTGCAGCATTGAATTTATATAAGATCTCAACAGTTCGTAAATTCAAAGGAACTATCGGTATTTACTCAACAAATATTGGGGACTCATCATTTGGAGTGGCTGGATTGACTGAAGAAGCTGCACAAAAAGAAGGATTTAATTTTGTTACAGGTAAATTTGCAGGTATTGATCGTCATCCTGGAAAATTGAACAACCCACATAAACAAATCGTAAAATTAATCGTATCTAAAGAGTGTGGAAGAATACTTGGCGGATCCGTATTAGGAGGTGTAAGTGCAGGAGAGTTAACGAATGTTATTGGTTTTATCATTCAAGGTGGTATGACTATTTCGGACTTACTTGTTTCTCAAATTGGGACACAACCTATGCTTACAGCTTCACCCGCAGCATATCCACTAATCAAAGCTGCTGAGGCTGCATCAAAAAATTTATAATTTAAGTTGAAAAAAATATTAATATAAAACGTTCCAATGTGGGACGTTTTATATTTTATAAAGCAAAGCAATAAATAACTAATTTAATCAATTGAAAATATAATGCCAATTAACCCAATAATCATGACATATATGAACCATTCATGATATAATTTGATTAATAAATCATTAGTATACTATTATATAACTATCAACAAATAGTTACTTTTTTATGATGTAAGATTGCCATCTTTAAATAAAGGATACAAAATTACCCTAAGTTTGAATATGATGATAAAAAGAAAGGAAAATATACCTGCTCGTTATAAAAATGGCAAGTATAGAAAAATTCAATGGACTGGATTGTAAGAGTAGAAAATTTAGTAAAACATTATGGAGAAGTATTAGCAGTAGATGACATTTCTTTTACGATAAAAAGAGGGAGTTTATTTGCATTTCTAGGACCTAATGGAGCAGGGAAATCAACAACAATTAATATAATGACAACTCTTTTAGATGCTGATAGTGGGCAAGTATATTTAAATGAAAGTACTGATGAAACTTATTTTAGAAATAAAATAGGTGTTGTTTTTCAAGGTAATGTATTAGATGATTTTTTAACTGTCAAAGAAAATCTCATTTATCGTGGATCGTTATATCAAGAAAAGAAATCAGAAGTAAAAAAGAGATATGAGGAATTAAGGGAATATCTTCATCTTGAGGAATTTGAGAACCAAAGATTCATTACTTTATCAGGAGGACAAAAAAGAAGAACTGAAATTGCACGTGCACTTTTCTCTAATCCTGAGATACTATTACTCGATGAACCCACAACTGGACTTGATCCTGAAACAAGACAGGTTGTTTGGAAGGTAATTGATGACCTTAAGAAAAAACATGGATTAACTATATTTTTAACTACACATTATATGGAAGAAGCAGCAAATGCAGATCATGTAGTAATTATACATAAAGGGAAAATCGTTGCTCAAGGAACTCCTGCTGAACTAAAGGATGCATATAGTTATGATAGATTAAAAATAGTTCCTTTGAATAGAGAAAAACTGATAAAAGTTTTAAACGACCAAAAAAGGGAATATGAAAAAATAGCTGATCAATATATTATTCCTGTTTTAGATCCAAAGGATTCGATAGGACTTATCGATTTACTTAAGGATAATATTAAACAATATGAAGTTCTAATGGGAACAATGGATGATGTGTTTATTAAAGTTATTGGAGGTGAAAATCATGTATGATTTGATTTCACTAACCAGAAGACATATTTTAAATTTTTTAAGAGATAAATCCGCGGTTTTCTTTTCATTTTTATCCGTGATTATTCTTATAGCATTATATTTTTTATTTATTGGAAGAATGTATACTGGGCATTTAGATTTAGCTAAAGATATTAATATCTATTTAACAGCAGGTATTATGATGGGTGGTATATTAATCATTAATACTGCATCATTATCACTTGGTATGATGGGAAATTTAATCACTGATTTAGCACAAAGAAAATTAGATGGTTTTTTAGTTACTCCAGTCAAAAGATATAAGATTATATTAAGCTATTATATTGCAGCGATATTAGTGTCATCCATATTATCATTATTTATGTGGCTTTTGACTTATCTTTATGTCGGGTTGTTTTCTGGATATTGGTACTCAGTAGAAACAGTCATCCATACTACTTTATTACTGATTATCTTTACATTTATTTCTTCAACACTCATGATTTATTTAACTACACTTATAAAATCAGTGAATGCTTTCGGAGCACTTTCAGGTGTCTTAGGCACATTTATTGGCTTTACAAGTGGAATATACATCTCACTAGATAGTTTGGGACCTACAATGACTAAAGTAGCATCGGTGATTCCTTTTACACATATGGCAATAATTTTAAAGGGTGTATTACTTAAAGAACCCTATGAGATTATTGCTCAATCAGTATCACCAGATACAATGGCATATTTAAAAATTGTTTTTGGATCTCAAGAAATTGGCGTTTTAGGACAACCTGTTTCGATGTGGATTATCATGCTTGCTACTATAGGTATAGCGTTTGTTTTATTGTTTTTATCATATCGCAGAATGAATAAAAAAATGGGAAAGTAAAAAATATTTGATCACTCAAGGATAGATGGGAACGTGTATCCTTTTTTTATTTATCAACAAGTGGTAAAATAAGGTTGATAATCTATATCAGGAGGGTAAGGATGAAACTCAGTTCATATTTCAAACCAAAATCAATGGTATATACTGGATCATATTCACATATTAAAACCATCATTAAGCATTGGGAATACAATGCAAAAGGTGTTGAAGAAATCGAAAATTTAGATATAAATCCCGAAAAAAAACATTATATTCAAATCGTAGGACTTGCTGATATTGAAAAGATTCAAGAGGTTAAGCAACATTTATCAATCGATCCTCTTGTAATGGAAGATATTTTTAATGTGAATCAAAGAAACAAATTGGAATTAAAGGATGACTATTTGTTTGGAACATTTTCTTATTCTTATATGGAAGGAAATTTGATAAAAAAAGACTATATGAGTATTTTGATGTTTTCTAATACTATTTTGACCTTTCATGAAACTGAACCGATATTCTTAGATGATATTAAATATCTGTTTAAAGAACATATAGAGCTTAGAGAACTCCCTATGGACTATCTCTTATTTCAAATTTTAGATATTATTACCGATCATCAACTTGAAGTTTATGATACACTCGATGCTGCAATCAATGATTTTGAAACTCAAATTTTAGAAACAAAAAATATTGAACAAGAATCATTTTATTTAATTAGAAAGCAAATGTTACAACTTAAAAATAATGTTTCACCCATCTTTGAACAATTAGAAAAAGTACTTTCCAAAAATAATGGTTTATTCAGCAAAGCGACAACAACTTACTTTGAAGATCTAAAGGATCATTTGCATCGTTTAGATAGTAGACTAAATCAAAGTAGAGAAATGACACATCAATTACTAGACTTACATATTAATAACCAAGGAAATAAAATGAATAAGATTATGGCAACTCTTACTTTATTCTCAGCAACATTCATTCCTTTATCTTTTCTTACAGGATTCTTTGGTATGAATTTCACTAATTTTACACTTCTTCATTATCAAAATGCAATTCTAGTATTTGCTATTGTGTGTCTAGTAATTGCTATTGTGATGATATTGTTTTTTAAAAGGAAAAAATGGTTATAAAATATATATAGTTAACAACATCAACTTTGGTTGGTGTTTTTTTTACACAACCTTTACACAAGCCTTACGATTTACTGGTATCTAGGTTTGCAAAGTTTTATTATAATGAATGTGAATTAAATAAAAAAGGAGAATATTAAATGAAAAAATTATTTACAGTAATCGTACTTGCATTCGTATTAACACTTGGAGCATGTACAACAGATGAGTCAGGTTTTGATACAAGTAGCAATATAACAGTATATACAAGAGATACCACATCAGGTACTAGAGCTGGCTTCATGTCAAATATCGATTTTGATGAAGCAGAAACAAGTGATGATGTATTAGTTGAAGGTTTTGTAATAAAGGATAATACAGGAATTATGACAGCCATGACAACCGATGAGTTCGGTATTGGTTATGTATCACTCTCAAGTATTAATGATACGATTAAAGCAGTAAATTATGAAGGCGTTGTTCCTTCAGTTGCTAATGTAATCAATGATACATATGGATTAAAACGCCCATTTATGTGGATGACTAGAGATGCTGGTGATTATTCATCTACTGCAGTTGAAGATCTAGTTAATGCATTTATAGCTTTCTTAAGTACATCAGATGCTTCAGATATTATCAATAATAATGGTGCTGTTGCTCTTACAAGTTCAACTACATGGGACTCTATTAAAGCGGATTATCCAATAACTACTCAAGATAATTCAGCAGTTACAGTTCGTTTTGGTGGATCAGATTCGATTCAAAAAGTTGCAGAAGCATTAACACAAGCTTTCGTTGCAAAGGCTGGAAACTTTATTGCAGAGCATGACCATACTGGTTCTGGAGATGCTTATAAGAGAACACAAGATCCAGCAATAAAAGATACATCAGTAGGCAAAGATGTGGGATTTGCGTCAAGATACTTTAAAGATACCGAAAAAGTAGGCGTGTTAGAAGATAATATGGGTCAACTTTCATGGGATGCAATCGTTGTTATCATCCATAAAAACAATCCATTAAATGACTTAACTGCTGAACAAATAAAAGCAATTTATGATGGAACATATCTTACTTGGTCAGATCTAATTTCAGAATAGTAATAAGAATAAGACCAATTGGTCTTTTCTTACATTAAGGAGATGATCATCTATGATTGAATTAAAAGAATTAAAGCACCCAAAATTTCAGAAGAACGCGGCAATTGATAAAATAGTTCGAATCATTTTATTTGCATTTGCTATATTATCCTCCTCATTTGTCTTCATTATTGCCGGAGTAATCCTATTTAAGGGCGTGTCGCCCTTTTTTAGCGATAATGGAGGATTAGGTTCGGTTAATATCATTAAGTTTTTGACTGGTAATACTTGGCTCACAGGAGAGGCATTTAATTCAAATTTATATAGTGTTGGATTTATTATAGTGAGCACAGTTTATATATCAATACTTTCGTTATTAATATCTTTTCCAGTAGGTGTTCTAACTGCTTTGTTTATTGCAAAAATAGCTCCTAAGAAGATTGCTACGATGTTAAGAACTGTTATTGAAATGTTAGCATCCATTCCTTCTATTATTTACGGGTTGTTTGGAGCTGGCATCATTTTAAAACTGGTCTATGATTTTAGTGCGTTATTTGGTTATCAATCCAAGGGTGGAAATTCAGTTCTTGCAACAGTTATTGTATTAGCTATTATGACGATACCAACGATTGCATCAATATCTGAAGTAGCCATAAGGTCTGTTGATAAATCCATTGAGCATGCTTCACTTGCACTCGGTGCAAGTGTTACACAAACAAATTTTAAGATTGTGCTTGCTGCAGCTAAATCAGGAATTTTCACTTCAGCAATTCTTGGAATTGGGCGTGTTTTGGGAGAAGCAACAGCTGTCTCACTTGTTGCTGGAGGAAGAAGATCTGGTTTATCATTTGATATTTTAGATACCACAAGTACACTGACAACAATTATGTTAGAAGGATTGAAAGAAACAACCGATTTAGATTATGATATTAGATTTTCGGTTGGAATTGTGCTAATGATCGTGATTTTACTTACGAATCTTATCTTAAATATGGTTAAGAGAAAGGTAGGTAATGTCGATGTTAAATAATAGAAAATTTAAAGATGGTATTTTACAAGGAATTACTTATGGAGCGTCATTATTCAGCTTGATTGTTTTATTGGGAATTATTGGGTTTGTGTTTTTAAATGGATTCAAATTACTGAATTGGGATTTAATCACACATAATTATACTTCAGTAAGTTTCATTGCGGATCTTAATGAAGATAGTGAACCAGGGTATTATCCAGCTGATAAAGAATTAAATGATAATGTCTATTATTCAACAAAATGGGGATTGGGATTATCTGATGAAACAAATATTCAAGGGAAAAACGTTGTTTTAGTTGTTTATGTAAATTCAGCATCACCATTCGCAAGTTTGCATGATAAAGGGTTATCTACTGTCGATTTAGAACTAAAAAGTGACTATGAGATTATCAGAATTGCCTTTGAGACAACATCTTCAGCCTTAGCGGTTCAAGGTGCTCAAAATATGATTCAAATATTAGATTCTCAAGATAGTTTTAGAGAATTGGAATTTGCTACATCTGGTGGAGGTATCAGAGGATCTATTGTAACGACGTTATATTTAATATTATTTACTTTGCTTATAGCACTACCCATAGGTATAGGATCAGCAATTTATCTAAATGAGTATGCACCAAACAATAAATTGACTCGAATGATTCGATCTTTAATCGAAACCTTGACTGGTGTTCCATCAATTATATATGGTTTAATGGGGCTAGCAATATTCGTTCCAATAACGATTCAACTTACAAATGCTACCGGAGGAAATATTATTTCCGGCTCAATGACTTTGGCAGTCATCTTATTACCTATTATTATTCGAACAACAGAAGAAAGTCTAAAAGTTGTTCCTGATGATTATAGATATGCATCACTTTCACTAGGAGCTAGCAAAACACAAACAACATTCAAAATTATCTTACCTAATGCATTTTCTGGAATACTCACAGCAACACTGCTAGCCATAGGAAGAATCATTGGTGAGAGTGCGGCATTAGTGTTTGCTATAGGAACCACGATTAAAGATACGGTGCATATCACTGATAAATCTGCATCTTTAGCAGTCCACATTTGGTCAATGATGACAGATGAACCTGCAAATATAGAACTATCAACAACAATTGCGATAATTATTTTAGTAATAGTATTATTTCTAAATTTATCAATAAAACTCATATCAAGAGGTATGATGAGAAAGTATGGTACAAATTAATGATGACAATAGAAAATAAAGTTGTTTTTGAAATTAAAGATTTAAATCTCTATTATGGAGATAATCAAGCGTTAAAGAATATTAACTTGCCTATTTATGAAAAAGAAGTAACTGCTTTAATTGGTCCTTCAGGTTGTGGCAAATCAACTTTTTTAAGAACTTTAAATCGAATGAATGATTTGATCGTTGATTGTAAAATTGATGGAAATATTGAATATCACAATGAAAATATTTATGAAAATGGAATTGATATTATTGGGCTTAGAAAAAGAGTAGGTATGGTTTTTCAGAAACCCAATCCATTTCCGATGAGTATTCATGATAATATTACTTATGGACCTAGATGCCAAGGTATTAAAGATAAAAGTGTATTAAATGAAATTGTAAGAACATCATTAGAACAAGCTGCGCTTTGGGATGAAGTTAAAGATCGATTGAAAGAATCCGCACTTTCTTTATCTGGAGGACAGCAACAAAGGTTATGTATTGCTAGAACAATTGCTATGAAGCCAGATGTAATATTAATGGATGAACCTACTTCAGCTTTAGATCCAGTTGCAACGGCTAAAATTGAAGATTTAGTGGTAGAATTAAAGAAGAACTATACAATCATCATTGTCACACACAATATGCAACAAGCAGCAAGAATATCAGATAAAACTGCATTCTTCTTTATGGGAGAAATAATAGAATATGGCGATACATCTCATATTTTCTCAACACCAGATCATAACAAAACTGAAGAGTATATTACCGGAAGATTCGGGTAAAATGATATAATGGAGGTAGTAAGATGACTTTAAGACAATCTTTGCTTCAATCAATTGAAGCACTAAAAAAAGAAGTAGCAAATATGGCAGATCTCGCTTTAGCAAATTTGCGTGAAGCATTAACGGCTTTTAAACAAGGCGATCATGCTTTAGCTAAAGAAGTAATGCGTAAGGATGATGAGGTTGATCAGTTCGAAGAAGAAATAGCAAAGCAAGCATTAAAAATTATTTGGAAAGAACAACCTGTTGCTAGCGATTTAAGACTTGTTACAGGTATATTAAAATTGATTACAGATTTGGAGCGTATTGGTGATCATGCAACGGATATAGCAGAAATGACGCTTCATCTTGAAGAAAAAAAGAGCAGAATTACGATGCCAATTACATCAAAAATGGCTGAACTTGTTGATGAAATGGTACTCAAAAGTATCCAAGCATTAGTCAAAGTAGACGGTGTTGCAGCAAGAGAAGTCATCGAAGAGGATGATCAGGTTGATGAATTATTTCAACAATTGATAAGTAAGATGACAGTTGAACTTAAAAAAGAATATATGGATCCCAATGAGGCAATACATGTCTTAATGGTGGGTAAATATTTTGAACGAGTGGGAGATCACGCGGTCAATATAGCACAATGGATTATTTTTATGGTATCGGGGACACACAAAAATACACTCCTATTCTAGAGGTGATGAAATGGCTATGATATATTATGTAGAAGACGATCAAGCAATAGGCTTTGTTATTGAAAAAACAATTAATCATGCCAATCTTTTTGGTCGTGGATTTCAGTTAGGACAAGCGTTCTTGAAAGCATATAAAGAAAATAAACCGGATATGATCTTACTTGATGTTATGTTACCAGATATGTCGGGTTTGGACATCTTAAAAACCATTAGAAAAGAAGATAAGATGACCCCTATTATGATGATATCAGCTTTACAAAACGAAATGGATAAGGTTATTGCTCTCGATTTGGGGGCTGATGATTATATGACTAAACCTTTTGGCATCTTGGAACTAACTTCAAGAATTCAAGCTAAATTAAGAAATATATCTGATGAAAAAATTTATCAAATGGGTAATGTTTCACTTAATGATAAAAAACATTTATGCTTAATTTCTGATCGAGAAATTTATTTGACAAATAAAGAGTACGCTATTTTAAAATTATTACTTAAAAATAAAGGGGAAGTTGTTTCTAAAGAGACCATTTTTAATGTTGTTTGGGAAACAGATTTTATAGGGGAAACTAGAACATTAGATATGCATATAAAATCATTAAGAAACAAATTCAAAGAAAACTATGCAATAATTGAAATCGTCACTGTGCGTGGCATAGGATATCATATTGTATGAAGAAGAAACTGATAGTTAATAATACAATTTTATTATTGACTGCCTTTATTTTGTTTTTTTTGGTTGCTTTTATTTCTTTATTTCTATTCGAAAGAAACAATCAAAGTCAATTCATGGGATATATCATTGATGAAGTAGCATTATCTTATGATCAATTTGAAGGCACTCCAGTTGAATTTGTTGATCAATATGTGAATGAAAATGGAAGAAGAATTACAATTTTAGATGTGAACGCTTCTGTATTAGCTGATACTCATGATGAAGTAGTCGGTACAGATAAAAGTCAAAGACCTGAAATACTTGATTTAGGTTCAGTGCATACCAGACAATCAGCGACGTTGGATTTGGGAATGATTTATATTGCTCGTTTGATGAGTGATGGCAATTATTTACGAGTTGCTGTAGAGTTAGCAGATCAGACAGCAGCTTACAATAGAACCGTCTTAATTTTCATAATTAGCTCAATTGGTTTCTTAGGATTATATTATATTGGACTGACGCAAGTTAATAAAAATTTACTTTCTCCATGGGACCAGGTAAAAAAAGGATTGATAGCTTTAAGCCATGGCAAATATCAAGTGATGTCACTCAATAGTCCCTACGAAGAGATTAATGAAATTCTGCATGAGATGAATGGCATCAATATGGAGACTGCGAAATATTTACAGACTATTGAAGCTTATCAAATCCAATTAAGTGATATATTAAATGCGATGCATCAAGGAGTCATGTTGTTTGATCAAGATGAAAATCTTGTATATTCAAATGATGATGCAAAAGAATTATTTGACATATCGCAAGATGCAATCGATCATCCAAATTATCAAAGCATTAGAGATTTATCGCTTAAGAAAGCGATATCCAAGACAAATCAATTCAAAAAACCATCTATATTTGACATTAAATTAGGTAGTCGGATTATTGAGTGCAAAATATTTTATATATCAACAGAAAAAATGAAGCAAAAAGCAGCAACAGTTTTAGCGATGTTTAAAGATGTTACTCAAGAACGCTCAGTTGAACAGATGAAAAGAGATTTTTTCTCACATGCATCTCACGAACTTAAATCACCTTTAACGGCAATTAGAGGATATGCTGAACTTATAGAAATGGGATTGATTAAAGGTGAAGAAATTTCACAATCAGCCACTCAAATAGTAAAGCAGACAGAAACTATGACTGCACTTGTAGAAGATATGTTGATGCTTTCTAGATTAGAAAATCTTCAGGAAAAACAATATACAAATAATGATATGGATAGTATACTTAGAAATGTCATTAAACAATTACAACCTGCAATTACTGATAAAAAAATTAAGATAGATTTATCATCTAAACCGTTGATGATGCTATGTGACCAACTCGATATACAAAAATTATTTAAAAACTTAATTGAAAATGCAATTAAGTATAGCGAAAATGATAAAGAAGTGGTTATTCAGTTGAAATCTAGCAACAATGAAATTATTTTTGATATTAAAGACCAAGGTATAGGCATAAGCAGTGAACACCAACAAAGAGTATTTGAAAGATTTTATCGGGTCGATAAAGGAAGACTTGATGGTGGAACTGGGTTAGGACTTGCAATTGTTAAACATATTGTAATGAAGTATGAAGGAAATATTCAATTAGAATCTGGATTATCTAAAGGTACACATATTATCATTAAACTTAAAAAATGAATCTACTAATAAAAAAGGACATGCAATGAAATGTCCTTTTGTTTCTTTAATGGCAGGGATAGAAGGATTTGAACCCTCACTAACGGTTTTGGAGACCGCTGTGCTACCATTGACACCATATCCCTAAGCGCATTTATAAGTATAGCATATAGAAAACATAAAATGCAATCTAAATAGAAAAAAAGGATGGAATTTATTTTCCATCCTTATCTTTATCATTGACATCTTTAAAAATTGAGTTTGTGTTATCTATTAGAGTTCCATCTTTTCTACGCCCATAATTTTTTGTTTTGTAATAGTCTCTTACTCGTTTATGGAAGAACAATAAATAAGTGACTAAAGCAACCACTAGTAGATAAATAAGCATTGTGCGCCATATAACCCAATTATAAGGGCTCATGTCCCCTCGTTCTGTAATAAGATTGAAGCTTGAAATCTCTGATTCTGTTGGAACCTGATCAGCAAATTTTGATCTTAATCTATAATCATCTACATCGATTGAAAGTGATAAATCTTTGTTTATTGCACTTTCTTGTGTATCAATAGTTGTTGCTAGAAATAAAGGGACTTCTTCATAGATAAATTGATCATCTTCATCAATTGTACGATCCGAATAAGATACTTCAATTCTTGTCAAATTAGAAAATGTATTGGGAATGGGTGTTAAATCTTCATCATCTTCTCGCATTTGCAAATAATCTTTGGCATCAAATAAGAACAGCACAGGAACATTATAGTAAGCGAATGGTTGTTGTGGATCAAAATATATGCTCCCTGTATTGGTTAGTTCATTATCAACGAGTAATGTATCCTCATCAAGTTCTACTGTAATCTTGATGATGGGATCAACCACTTGAACATCGTCTTTTGTAATTTGAACATTGTTCACTAAAATAAAGAAACCATCATAAGTCACATCATCTGATGTAATGCCTACAGCATAAGCTTTGACTGATAATTGATAATCTCCATCATCTTTTATATATTCATATAAAACTGGTGAACTTCTATAATAATCAATTCCCATTAATGTATTGATTCCATTTAAGTAAACAGCATCATCATCAATATGCTCAATAACATTTTCTGCATAATAATCTTGTAATTTAGAATAATAAGCATAACTATAAATCTGAAGCGATAATATGGATATAACAACTATGTATAATATTCGTCCAAACCATTTAAGCATAATATCACACCTTTCTAGAATATAATACTAGAAATAAAGCTCTTTCACAACTAAAAGAGCAAAAATTACATAATTTTACTTTACAATGACAAAAATTATTGTATAATAATAGTTGCGCAATCATATGGCGGTTGTGGCGAAGTGGTTAACGCATCGGATTGTGGTTCCGACATTCGAGGGTTCGATTCCCTTCAGCCGCCCCATTTTTTATAGATAGGCCCATAGCCAAGGGGTAAGGCAAGGGACTTTGACTCCCTCATCGTTGGTTCAAATCCAGCTGGGCCTGCCATTTTAATACATTTAAGCTCTTTTAGACAGGGCTATAGCCAAGTGGTAAGGCAAATGGCTCTGACCCATTCATCGTTGGTTCAAATCCAGCTAGCCCTGCCATAAGAAACAAAATAGAGACAAAGGTTTCTATTTTTTTTATTTTTCTAGTAAAAATATGAATTGCTTCCTATTATATAGCAGGAGGAATACATATGAAAAAATTTACAGTTTCTATTTTGTTTCTATTTATTTTTATTTGTTTTCAAGGATTGATTTCACAAGCGGGGACAGCAAATGAATTTCCAATAGGTAAAAATTATTTAGATTTAAGTAATTTCATTATGAAATCAGATTCATCTGGTTATGCATTTACGATTGAGCCTATTATGGTGAAGCCTAATCAGGCATACACGATTGTTTTTGCTTATGGATTTTTAGGACAGCATATCGATCATTTTGGTGATATTTATACCGAGATCGAGGAATTACCATCACATAGCACCCATCAGTATATATTAACCGACGATTACCCAAACCAAAGAGCATATATAGAATTTACACCAATAACTAGTTCTATATTAATTAATGAGTTACCGATGTTGCCCATGTCATATGATGCAATCATGTATGAAGGTGCATATCAAAATTTTTCTGGATATGAGCCATTTATTCCCTATGAAGAACAAATTATTTATGAGGGTGTATTGCCTATCGATTATGATGAACCTATGACAGCAACTGAAATTAAATCATTTCTACATGCTTATGATCCATATGGATATGAATTAAATATATCGCTTGAATCTGATAGTTATTCCAATGGACCGATGTTACCAGGTAGTTATGAAATGATATTTAATACAACTTTTAATCAAATAGTAAAACAATATATTTTAGAAGTAAAAGTTTTTGATCAAAGTCCACCAATCATTGTTAATCCAGGGACATTATCAATTCCATTAAGTCAAAAGTCCACTCTAGAGGAAATCAAGCAACAAATAGAAGTATCTGATAATGTTGATACACTAACTTATGCCGATTTAGTTACCATTGAAGACACATATAGTGCAGCAAATACTGTAGGACTTTATAGTATAACTTTGCAAGTTACGGATTCTAGTGACAATTTAGCGTTAATCATAATACCTATTGAATTGATTGACATAACAGGACCAACGATAACAGGACCAAATGAAGTTTTCTTATATACAACTGATCAACCAATTTCAGATCAAGAAATCAAGGATTATTTCACAATAATTGATGATGTAGATGGAACAAATGTTATTGTTGAATTTTCTGTTAATAATTACCATCAAACGCAATCACCAGGTGTTTATCGAGTTACGATTAAAGCATTTGATTCACAAATGAATTATAGAACAAAAAATCTTGATATACACGTCATAGAAAATAGAGGACCTGTATTTACTACAGATGAAATAATTTTGAGTCTTCCAGCAGCACAAAGCATGTCTGAAGAAGAAATTATTGATTGGTTTGTTACACATACCCTAGCAATGGGAATTAATGTTGAAAATGTGAGTATTTTATTTAATGAATATGATAGTCATGAAAATCAAGATGGGGAGTATTATGTCTATTTAAATTATGATATGAATGGTGAATCACAACAATCAAGGATTATGGTATCAGTGGATAGTGAGGAAAGTACAAATAATTGGATAAAATATTTAGGTATTGGTTCACCTCTTTTAATTGGTGGTATTATCATTTTTATCATAAAAAAGAAAAAATAATGGAATAGTTGGAAAAAGAATTGACTCAAGATAAAAAAAAGGGTATAATTCTTTTTGCGCGGGTATGGCGAAATTGGCAGACGCACTAGACTTAGGATCTAGCGCCGCAAGGCGTGCAGGTTCAACTCCTGTTACCCGCACCATAATTAAACAAAAGACGACTTTGTCGTTTTTTTATTTGGTAACTCATTTTTATAACTTTTGTAATATGATGTGAAAATGAAAATTTCTCTTAAAATATGGCTTGAAATGATGTATAATAGTAGTGTTGGAATTAACGCTAATCTAAGGAGGGATTGTATGCTAGAAGTTGGAGTGAAAGTCAAAGACTTTAGCTTAATTGATGCCTATGGAAAAATGCATCATTTATCCGATTATCAAGGCAAAAAGATTGTTATCTATTTTTATCCAAAAGATGACACGCCTGGTTGTACTAAACAAGCCTGTGCGTTTCGAGATGCCTATGATCGTTTTAAGTCTAATGATATTATTGTTATTGGAATTAGTAAAGACTCACCAAAGAGTCATGAAAAATTTATTAAGAAATATGACCTCCCGTTTATTATTTTGAGTGATGAGAAATTAGAAGTCATTGAATACTTTGGAGTTTATATAGAAAAAAGCATGTATAGTAAAAAATATATGGGTGTCAGTCGTTCAACGTTTGTCTTAAATGAATCAGGAGTCATTACACATGTTTTTGAAAAGGCTTCTCCTAGTGAGAATGCAGATGATATATTAAAGGTTCTTAAATAAGGAATATTCAGGAGGTATTATTAATGGTAGCAAAGAAAGTTATTAAATCTATGGATGGTAATGAGGCTGCAGCATATTGCGCTTATGCATTTTCGGAATTAGCTGGTATTTATCCAATTACTCCATCCTCACCAATGGCTCAATACGTTGACCTTTGGGCTTCAGAAGGCAAAAAGAATTTATTTGGTATGCCTGTGAAGGTTGTAGAAATGCAAAGTGAAGCTGGCGCTGCTGGAACTGTTCACGGTTCCTTGCAAATGGGTGTTTTAACAACGACATTTACAGCATCACAAGGATTGTTATTGAAATTACCTAACATGTATAAGATTTCAGGCCAATTATTGCCTGGTGTTATTCATGTAGCTGCACGTAGTATTGCAGCTCAGGCTCTATCAATTTTTGGTGATCACCAAGATGTAATGGCTGCTAGACAAACTGGTTTTGCGATGCTAGCATCAACAGGTGTTCAATGTGCGATGGATTTAGCAGGTATAGCGCATTTGTCAGCGATTAAAACAAGCATTCCATTCTTGCACTTCTTTGATGGTTTTAGAACTTCTCATGAAGTTCAATCAATTGAAGTACTTGATTACGAATTGTTTGACCGTCTATTAGATAGAGAAGCCGTTGCTAAATTTAGAGCTAAAGGATTAAACCCAGCACATCCAGTTACACGTGGTAGTGCACAAAGTGATGATGTTTATTTTCAAACAAGAACATTACAAGCATCACATTATGCAGGAGTACCTGACGTAGTAAATGAATATATGGCTGAAATTTCTAAGGTAACAGGTAGACCTTATGCACCATTTGTTTATTATGGTGATAAAGATGCGACTGATATCATTATTGCAATGGGTTCAGTAATTGAAACTGCTCAACAAACGGTTGATTATTTAGTTGGACAAGGTAAGAAAGTTGGTTTATTATCGGTTCATCTATATCGTCCATTTAGTACCGAATACTTCTTAAGTGCTATGCCTAAGACAGTAAAGAGAATAACTGTGCTCGATAGAACTATTGAACAAGGTTCTACTGGAGATCCGTTATATCTCGATGTAAAATCTATTTATTATGCACAGAAGCATCAACCACTTATTTTAGGTGGACGCTATGGACTATCTTCAAAAGATACGACTCCAGCGATGATTCTAGCTGTTTATGAAAACATGTCTGGCGAACAAAAAGATCAGTTTACAGTTGGTATTGAAGATGATGTAACATTTACTTCACTTAAATATGAAGCAAATAACGAAATCACTGATAAAGATTCAACTGAATTATTATTTTTTGGATTAGGTTCTGACGGTACTGTTGGAGCATCTAAGAATATTACTAAGATTATTGGTGACCGTACGTCACTATACTCACAAGCTTATGCATCTTATGATTCTAAAAAAGCTGGTGGTGTAACACGTATGCATCTAAGATTTTCTAAAAATCCAATTAAGTCAACTTATTTAGTTAATTATCCTCACTTTGTATCATGTTCTACTGATACATATTTGACAAAATATGACATGCTTAAGGGACTTAGACAAGGTGGTACTTTCTTACTTAATACACAAACTCCAAAAGAAAACATTGAAAATTTATTACCTAATAAAGTTAAACGTCAACTTGCTCAAAAGAAAGCGAAATTATTTATTATTAATGCAGTTGATTTAGCATATGAAATTGGATTAGGCAGAAGAATCAATACGATTATGCAATCTGCATTCTTCAAATTAAATGATCATTTAATGGATGCCGATGATGCAAATAAATATATGAAGAAATATGCTGAAAAGACTTATGGTAGAAAAGGTGAAGCAATTGTTCAAATGAATGCTGCCGCTATTGATGCAGGATATATCAATCTTGTTGAAATCCCTGTAAACCCTGATTGGGCTGTATTAGTAGATGAAGAAGCACAAGATAATAGTCATCGCCCTGATTATGTTAGAAAGATTGCAGATATTGTTAATGCAATTGAAGGTGATTCACTTCCTGTGTCTGCATTCTTAGGTTATGAAGATGCACATATGGAAAATGGTTCAACAGCATATGAAAAACGTGGTGTTGCTAACTATGTTCCAGAATGGAAGTCTGAAAACTGTATTCAATGTAACCAATGCGTATTCGCATGTCCACATGCTGTTATTCGTTCATTCCTAGTTGATGAAAATGAACAACAAAATGTACCTGAAGGTGCTAAAATGTTAGATGCTAAGGGTAAAAATATGGAAGGCATGAAGTTCTCCATTCAGGTATCAACACTTGATTGTACAGAGTGTGGTGTTTGTGTTCAAGTATGTCCTACACCAAATAAATCACTTGTTATGGTCCCAATTGGAGATGAGCTTGCTAAGAACTCACAACAGACTGCTGATTACTTTTTCAACGAAGTAACGTATAAAGATTTAGGTTTTGATAGTGCTAAAAATCTTGCATTCCATCAACCTCTATTTGAATTTTCTGGAGCTTGTGCAGGATGCGGAGAAACACCATATATTAAAGCTTTAACACAACTTTATGGTGATCATATGGTGATTGCCAATGCAACGGGATGTTCATCAATTTATGGTGGTTCATTCCCTGCAACACCTTATACGACAAATAAAGATGGTTTTGGACCAGCATGGGCAAATTCATTATTTGAAGATAATGCTGAATTTGGATTTGGTATGAAAATCGCTTATGAGACTATGAGAGATAGAGTACAAACATTATTAGCTGATCATTTAGATGAAATGCCTGAAACTTTAAAGGTACTTGCAGAACAATGGATTGAAAACCGTAAGAGTTCTGAAATTACTAGAAAAATTAATTCAGAATTAATTGCTGAATTAGAAAAAATTAATAAGCCTTATGCGAAAGAACTACTTGATATCAAAGATTACTTTGTGAAAGTATCACAATGGATTTTAGGTGGAGATGGTTGGGCTTATGATATTGGTTTTGGTGGTATTGACCATGTTATCGCAAATAATGAAGATGTTAATATTCTTGTCTTAGATACAGAAGTTTATTCTAATACAGGTGGACAATCTTCTAAATCTGCTCCATCAGGATCAATTGCTAAATTTACTGCAGCTGGTAAACCTGGAAAGAAGAAAGATTTAGGCGTGATAGCAATGAGTTATGGTCACGTTTATGTTGCTCAAATTTCACATGGAGCTTCATCAGCACAATTATTGAAGGCATTGAAAGAAGCTGAAAGTTATGATGGACCTTCTATCGTTTTAGCTTACTCTCCATGTATTGAACATGGAATTAAAGGTGGGTTAACTAACTCATTCTCACAAGCTAAACTTGCAACACAATGTGGTTACTGGCCAACTTACCGCTTTGATCCAAGAAGAGAAGCTGAAGGATTAAATCCATTACAACTTGATAGTAAGACACCTGTTTGGGACAAATATCACGATTATCTACTTTCAGAAGCTAGATATGCTCAACTTGCACAAATTAACCCAGACCATGCAGCTGAATTATTAGATAAGAATTTAAAAGATGCGAAGAGAAGATATTCAATGTATAAACGATATGCATCAATGGATTACTCAAACGAAAACGAGTAACATTGAATAAAAAACTTCAAATGAGTTATTAAATTAATAAATTGCTTGGTTCCAATTTTATTGGAATCAAGCTTTTTTATAGTAAAATTATTAGTTTTGTTTTTACAAAAACTAGATTTTATGATATTATATTTCACAATACACGATATAAACAATAAGGGGAGCAAAAATGAAAAAACTAGTGGCATTATCGATAGCATTGATTTTTGTAGTATTATTGGTTTCATGTAAACCGATAGAAGAAATATCTGAATTTACTGTTTCATTTCAAACGAATTCTACAAATGATATTAGTGATCAAATTATAGAAAGAGATGGTTTAGTTA
>JAFGTI010000127.1 GCA_016934175.1 Acholeplasmataceae bacterium
TTATTTTTTAGAGTAATCCAAGAGATCTTATAATAATGAAAGCTATATAAGAGAAGTATAATCCAATTAAAATATAACCTTCAAATTTTGAGATCTTACTACCAGTAAAACAAAATATTACCGTAATCACTGTCAATCCAATAAGAATTAGCATATCTGTTAAAACATCTCCATTAACACCAAGAGGAGTCACAATACCTGATAAACCAATGATAAGAAGTGTGTTGAAGATATTAGAACCAACAACGTTACCTAAGGCAATTTCATTTTCACCCTTTTTAGCAGCCATGACCGATGTTACTAACTCTGGTAATGAAGTACCAAGCGATACAACACTGAGTCCAACTAATGTGGTAGCCCTTGTTGCTGTCATACTAAATGATTTTACTAAAAGTTCAATAGCAATATATTCGGCTCCCGAAGTAACTAAATATCCTCCAAGTGAAACGCCACCTAATCCTAAGATTAATAAAAATATTGCTTTTTTTGTGTCGATAAAATGTATTTCTTCTTCAAGATCAACTGAATGATGACTATGAAACATAAGATACATATAAAATATAAAGAAGACTAATAATAGCAAAGCTTCCCACCATACAATTAGTTTGTCACTTTGAAAGAAATAAGCAACAACTGCAAATAAGACAGTGATGATTATTAAGAATGGAAATTCCTGTTTTCGCATTGACTTTTTTACAGCGATTGGCATCATAATTGCACTAAAACCTAAAATTAATGTTAAATTTGCGATATCAGAACCTACGATATTACCTAAAGCAATATCAGCAGTTGTTCCAGCTGCTCGAGCTGAGAGTGAAGCTGCAAAAGTTACAGCAAGTTCTGGTAAACTTGTCCCAAATGCTACTAAAGTCAATCCAATAATTAACGGTGAGATATTGAATTTTTTAGCTAAGGAAGCCGAAGATACTATAAAATAGTCTGCACCTTTAATTAATAATATAAATCCAAAAATCGTGATGAAAACATTAAATGCTATGTCCATATATTAATATCCTCTCGTTGTGGTACTTATACAAATTGTGTATAGTTTATAATAAAAACCATCAAGAAACCTGTCTTGAAGGTCTTGTTGCCAAGAAAAACAGATGTTGATCATAAAAATTTTGAGAAATAAAGAACAAGATAAAATGATTCTTTACTATGCGTCCATTGTAGCATATAATTTAAAAGTGTTCAAGTTAATATAGAAAATATCAATATCTTTGAATGCAGCTAGATTTATTGACTTTTAGACGCAAAAATAGTATGATATATCTATCACTTCGTGATGGAGGCATAATAGTAGAAATGGAAGAAAGCAGTAGCAGGATCGAAGATCCAACATATCCGATATTCAAACACAACAAACATGATACTTTTTTTAGTGTCTTTTTTTGTTATTCAAAGGAGGATAATTCATGTTATATTCAATAATAATCATGGTTGTTCTCATAATTTTATCAGGAGTTTTTGCAGCATCAGAGGTTGCACTAACTGCAGTTAGTGATAATAAAATTGCTATAGATGCCGAAAAAGGAAATATCCGTGCACTTAGAATTCAAAAATTTACAAGTGCACCAAAATCATATTTATCGTCATTACAAATATTTGTCACATTGATAGCATTAGTAAATGGAGCAATCGCAGTAGGTACATTTAGTTCTAGAATATCAACTTGGTTTGAGACCTCATTAAGTGCACTTGAACCTCTTGTGATTATAATAAGCGCGTTAATTTTATTAGTCTTCCAAGTTGTATTTGGACAAATGATACCAAGAAGATTAGCTAATAAATATCCAGAAAAAATCGCATATACTATGATAGGTTTTATCAATGTAGTGACCATCTTGATGTTTCCTATTGTTTGGATATTAGAATTTGTTTCGAATTCAATTGGACGCATTTTTGGTTTGGATCCAAATGATCGCGAGCGAAAAATGACTGAAGAAGAAATTAGAACTATTGTTGAAGCAAGCGGGAAAATTGGAAATATTGATGAAGAAGAAAGTGAAATGATTCAAAATATTTTTGATTTTAGTGACACTGATGTTGAAGAAATTATGACACATAGAACAGAAATATCAGCAATTAACGTAAAATCAACAAAAAGTCAGGTTTTGGCACATATTAAAGATGAACAATATACGCGATATCCAGTTTATGAAGGCGATATTGATCATATTGTTGGAACATTACATGTAAAGGAATTGCTTAAGTATATTGATAACAACGAAGAAAAATTTTCTTTAAAAGCTTTAATCAGATCACCATATTTTGTTCCAGACTCCAAAAAAACAAGTGATTTATTTAGAGAAATGCAAAAACAGAAAAATCATATTGCAGTTGTTTTAGATGAGTATGGTGGAACAGCTGGTATTGTAACTATAGAAGATTTAATTGAGGAAATTGTTGGTAACATTTTCGATGAATATGATGAGATTGATGATGAAGTAAAAATTATTGACGAGTATACTTATGAGATAAATGGTTTATGTAATATTCATGATGTCGAGGACATTATCGAAGCTGGATTACCGACTGAAGATTATGATACACTTAGTGGCTTTATTTTAGGTCAACTAGGTAGATTTCCTTCAAACAATGAGAGTATAGAGATTGAGTTTAATGGTTTTAATTACAAAGTGCTTGAAACTGAAGATAAAATAATATCAAAAGTCAAAGTAACGAAACCAAAAGACAGTGATGAAAGTTTTATTAATGAATAGGAATAACTTAAATGAATGAAGATTTAACAACGATAATAATTTTATTAGTACTAGTTATTTTATCAGCCTTTTTTTCGTCTGCAGAAATGGCTTTTTCTTCTATGAATCCAATCAAAATGAAACATCTAATCCAAAACGGAAACAAAAGAGCAAAGCATACGCTAGATTTATCAATAAAATTTGAAAAATTACTAACAACAATTTTAATAGGGAATAATATAGTAAATATTGCTTCAGCCTCTGTTGCAACTGTAATCTTTGTAAAGTATTGGGGAAACAATGGAGTTGTTATTTCTACAGCAGTGATGACTACTTTAGTTTTAGTATTTGGCGAGTTGACTCCAAAAAGTTTAGCAAAAAAAATCCCTGAAAAATATGCGATGGCAATAACTCCAATGCTAAGGTTTTTCATATTTATCTTAATGCCACTTAATTTAATATTTAGTTTTTGGCAAAAATTGATGAACAAGGTATTTAAATTTGATAAATCACCATCAATGACTGAAGAAGAACTTATCACCTATGTTAATGAAGTTCAGCAAGAAGGTGGTATTAATGAAAATGAAGGTGAATTGATTAGAAGTGTATTTGATTTTGATGATTTAAAGGTTGAGGATATTTTCACACCACGTGTTAATGTTATTGCAATATCAATAGATGAAGACATCAAAAAAATCATTCATACATTTAGACATACTGGATATTCAAGATTGCCAGTATATTCAAAAAATATTGATGATATTATAGGCGTTGTCAACCATAAAGACTTCTATAATTTAGTTGTTTTAGATAAGCAACCACTTCAGTCGATAATTATGCCTCCAGTCTATGTAACAGAATATATGAAAGTTTCTCATTTGTTAGAATTACTAAGGGCTAATAAATCGCACATGGCAATTGTGAAAGATGAATTTGGTGGTACTCTAGGTGTTGTTTCCATGGAAGATATTTTGGAAGAGCTTGTTGGAGATATTTGGGATGAACACGATGAGATTATAGAACAAATAGTTCAAATAGATGAGTATACTTATAGAATTAAAGGAAATGCAGATTTAGAAGATGTTTTTGAGGTTTTGAAGATTGATGAAGATATGGATTTTTCTACTGTCAATGGTTGGGTATTAGAAGAACTTGGTAAAATCCCCGATATTGGAGATAAATTTACTTATCGTAATCTTAAAATTAAAGTCTCAGCTGCAGATCTAACTAAAGTTTTAGAAGTTGTTATAGAGATAATTCCTGAAGAAATAAATGAAGATTTCTAAAAAATTATAAAAATATAAAAAAAGAGTACTTCAGCAAGAAGCACTCTTTTTCTTAAATGTTTGGTTTAATCTGTTTGTGAAATTGCATTATTATATGCCTGTTGAACAACTATATAATAATCTGTGAAATCCGCTAAAGTAGCTCCAGTTACTAAACCGTCTACTGTCCAGGAATCACCATAGCTAACTAGACTGCTATCTGCAGTAATTTGAGTACCGACAAAAGCATTTGTTATCTTATGAATATTACCACCCCATCCTAAAGGGTATGAATCAGGATTCGTCCAATAACCAGTTGATGATTTTGTCCATCCAAGTTTAGCATTCGTATTAGATTTTTCATAATCACTTTTTGATCCATCTTCGTTAGCAATAAATACTTTGCCTGCTTTGACACTTTCAACATAGATTCTTGCATTCTCTTCATCTAATGTCCATGCATCTATATCTTCAACACCAGATGTAGAATATTTAATGCTTTGACTACCAGACTCACCAGTGACCTCACCTTCAAAAATAGTCGCATTCACGCTAACATATTTAGCAAAGTAAGTTGTTCCTCTAGATCCTACGACAGATAAAACATCACTTGGTAAATTCAAAGGATCTTCGACAGTGACAGCTGCGAATGAATAGGGAAGAAAATACTCATCAAGCTTAACCAATACAACGTTGTTGTTTTCATCAACAACAACCTCTGCAACACCGACGTAATGTTTATGAACTAAGCGATAACTTATCCCATAACTGTGTGTGTTTGTTGCTTGATCTCCACTTGTACAAGCCACCAAACCAATTAAAACAAATAAAACTGAAATAAACATTAATAATTTTTTCATTTAATCTCCTCCTAGAATCGTGTTCTACTCTTTTATTTTATAGAAAATTTGTTAGAAGCACAAAGGATATACATAGTGAAAAGCTGATTTTTAACGTAAAAACGTTTTCGTACTTTAGATAATGAAGATAATAAATAAATCGTACAATAAGACTTTCAAAATATTAGCAATAATGATACAATAATTAAGCGGAAGGATATGTGTGATATGAATAAAACATTATTGAACGAAAGACAAAAGAATATACGTAATTTTTCCATAATCGCTCATATCGATCATGGAAAATCAACATTAGCTGATCGTTTATTGCAAAAGACGAATACTGTAAGTGATAGAGAAATGAAAGAGCAATTATTGGATTCTATGGATCTTGAAAGAGAACGTGGAATTACAATTAAATTAAATGCGGTTGAATTGAACTACGTTGCAAAGAATGGGCAAGAATACATTATGCATTTAATTGATACTCCTGGCCATGTTGATTTTACATATGAAGTATCTAGATCGCTGGCTGCTTGCGAAGGCGCTATTTTAGTTGTAGATGCTGCTCAAGGAATAGAAGCTCAAACATTAGCTAATGTTTATTTAGCGATAGATAATGATCTTGAAATTATTCCTGTTATCAATAAAATTGATTTACCATCTGCTGAACCCGAAAAAGTAATACAAGAAATAGAAGATGTTATTGGTATTCCAGCGCACAACGCAATTTTAGCATCAGCTAAAGAAGGAAAAGGCATTGAAGAAATACTGGAAAGAATTGTTACAGATATTCCAGCTCCAGGTGGTGATGCTAATGAACCTTTACAAGCACTTGTATTTGATTCATTATTTGACATATATAAAGGTGTTATTCCTTATGTAAGAATCATTAATGGAACTGTAAAAAAAGGTGATATTATCGAGTTTATGGCTTCCAAAGCAAAGTATGAAGTGATTGAAGTTGGTGTTCATACGCCTAAAATTGTGAAAAGAGATATTTTAGGTCCTGGAGATGTAGGATATATTAATGCTTCAATTCGTGATATTAATACAGTTGGTGTTGGTGATACAATAACCCATGCACATCATAAAGCATTGAAAGCTTTGCCAGGTTATAGAAAAATGAACTCGGTTGTCTTCTGTGGATTATATCCTATTGATACCGATCAATTTAATGACTTAAAAGATGCACTAGATAAATTAAAATTAAACGATGCTTCTTTAGTATATGAACCAGAAACTTCTCAGGCTTTAGGATTTGGATTTAGAACTGGTTTCCTTGGACTTCTTCATATGGAAATCGTACAAGAAAGAATTAGAAGAGAATTTAATGTTGAACTTATTGCAACTGCACCATCTGTTATATATCACATACACTTAACAGATGGAACAATAATTACTATTGACAATCCATCTAAATTACCTGATCCACAAAGAATCGATTTTATTGAGGAACCTTATGTAACTGCATCGATTATGTCACCAAAAGAATATGTCGGAGCAATTATGGATATTTCTCAAAAGAAGAGAGGTATTTTTGGAAGTATAACATATGTTGATGCTAATCGAGTACATATTACATATGAACTACCATTATCTGAAATCGTTTATGATTTCTTTGATAAGTTAAAATCTTCCACAAAAGGTTACGCTTCATTTGATTATGAAATGTCAGGTTATAAGCAATCTCGTTTACAAAAAATGGATATTTTACTTAACGGTGAAGTCATAGATGCACTTTCATTAATTGTACATAAAGATTTTGCTTATTATAGAGGAAAAGTAATTTGTGATAAAATGATAGATCTTATTCCTAGACAAATGTTTGAAATTCCTGTTCAAGCAGCACTCGGAAATAAGATAATTGCACGCACAACAATTAAAGCAATGCGTAAAGATGTGCTTGCAAAATGTTATGGTGGAGATATTAGTCGAAAGAAGAAATTACTTTCTAAACAAAAAGAAGGTAAAAAGAAAATGAAGTCCATTGGTAAGGTTGACGTTCCTCAAGAAGCGTTTATGGCGATATTGTCAAATAGTGATGAGTAGATCTCATCACTTTTCTTTATTATGTAAACCAAATGATGTATAATATAAACAAGGATGTGGTTCGTTTGAAAGGTCTATATATTCATATTCCATTTTGTGAATCGATTTGTCATTACTGTGACTTTATTAAAAGTATTCCTAAAAATATGGATGTTATCGATGAATATCTATTGGCACTCAAAAAAGAAATACTTACATACGAACACCACTTTGATTCAATAGATACCATCTACATTGGTGGCGGCACACCAAGCATGTTAAATCTTAATCAATTGGTTTTTCTTTTTGAAGTATTAAAAGATATTCATCCTAAAGAATATACAATAGAAGTCAATCCTGAAAGCTATTCTGTGGAAAAAGGATTGCTCTTTAAAAAATATGGAGTCGATCGAATTAGTCTAGGTGTACAAACATTTAATTCCTCATTACTCAAGTATTTAAATAGAAAGCATACAAATCAACAAGTCTATGAAGTAGTAAATAGTCTAAAAGAGATAGGTATAGAAAAAATAAATGTCGATATCATTTATGGTATACCTGGACAAACTTTAGATGACTTAAAGGATGATCTTCATCAGATAAGAGCTCTTGATATTAAGCACGTATCATGCTATTCTTTGATTTTAGAAGAAAAAACATATTTTTATCATTTATATAAGCAAAACAAGTTTCATACTATTGATCAAGACATTGAAGCATTGATGTATGGAACAGTCATTGATGAGTTGAAAAAGCAGGGTTTCGAACATTATGAAATATCGAATTTTGCTAAAAATAATAAGTACTCAATTCACAATTTAATTTATTGGACATTAGATGAATATATTGGTGTTGGATTAGGTTCACATGGCTTTATAGAGCGATTTAGAACACATAACCACCATATACTTTCAAAGTACTTAAAGAGCCCGCAAAACGAAAAAATCTTTCAAGATAAGGAAACACTTTTGCAAGATGAACTTATCTTTGGTTTAAGAAAAATCAAGGGGGTTTCATTAACAAAACTTAAAGAAAAATATGATCTTGATATCTTTGTTCACTATCCTCAGATTAAAGAGAAAATTGATATCGGTTTGTTAAAAATTGAAGGAGATAGACTAATGCTTACAGAAAAAGGATTGTTCTTGGGCAATCAAGTCTTTATGATATTTATATGAAATACTTACTGAAAGATTTCGAATATTATTTAAAAAATGAAAGAGGATTAAGCATAAATACAATCAAATCATACACAATTGATTTGAAACAATATGCTTTGTTTTTAGATAAATATCATGATATTTCAAAGCCGAAATTTATTGAAAAAAAGCATATTGGAGGGTATTTGAAAAGTTTAAAGAAAAAGATTGCAACGAAAAGTATGGCGAGAAAACTCACAGCTATTAAGGTTTTTCATCATTTTCTTTTAGTAGAAAAGGAGGTTGAAACGGATGTCTCAAAATCTTTTTCAGCACCTAAAATTGAAAAGAATTTACCACAGGTTTTATCCATTGATGAAGTGGTTTCAATCTTAGAACGCGTCGATAAAACAAAACCTTTGGGACTTAGAAATAGTGCCCTACTTGAACTTATTTATGGTTCAGGATTACGAGTTAGCGAATTGTTAGACATTCAAATGGAGGATATCCATTTGAATCAAGGTTATGTTATTGTAAAGGGCAAGGGTGAAAAAGAACGGATGGTTCCAATCTCTGACATGTCTTCCATTGCATTAAGAAATTATATTATTAAATCTCGCGAATTATTGCTAAAAGGTAATCAATTAAATTATCTATTTATTAATAACGAGGGACACCAACTTTCTCGTCAAGGATTCTTTAAAATATTAAAAAAATTGGCAAGTGATGCAGGTGTTAAAACTGATTGTTCACCACATACTTTGAGGCACTCATTTGCTACACATTTGTTAGAAAATGGCATGGATTTAAGAACTTTACAATCACTTTTAGGTCATGAAGATATTACCACAACTCAGATTTACACACATATTAGTCAAAAAAGGATTAAAGAAATATATAAAAGTGCGCATCCGCGTGCTAAGGAGGAATAATTATGTATCAAAGAATTTTTCTAATTGTTTTGGATAGTTTAGGAATAGGTGAAGCACCTGATGCGAAAGATTATAATGACGTTGGTGCAAATACGATTGGTCATATTGCCGAACGAATGAATTTAAATATTCCTAATCTAAAATCACTCGGTTATGGTAATATTGCACCAATTAAAAATGTAGAACCAGTTCAACATCCTAAAGCATTTTATACAAAATTACAAGAGGCTTCACTAGGTAAAGATACCATGACAGGGCATTGGGAAATGATGGGCTTATTTATTACAAAACCATTTCAAACGTTTACTGATACTGGCTTTCCAAAAGAGTTATTGGATGAACTTACATTAAGAACAGGTAGAAATATTGTAGGTAATGTATCGGCATCAGGAACAGAAATTATTAAAGATTTGGGTGAGCATCATATGAAAACTGGTGATTTAATCGTTTATACATCAGCTGATTCAGTGCTTCAAATTGCGATGCATGAAGGAATTATTCCAATTGAGGAGCAATATCGTATATGCGAAATTGCTAGGGAAATAACGATGAAACCTCAATGGAAAGTAGGCCGTGTCATAGCAAGACCCTTTATTGGAACGAATAAAAATGATTTCAAACGTACTTCAAATAGACACGATTATGCACTTAAACCATTTGATAAAACATCACTTAATTACTTAAGCGAAGCAGGATATGATGTAATTGCATTAGGTAAAATTAATGATATATTTGATAGTTATGGAATAAATCAATATAGCAAAACAAAATCAAATGATGATGGTATGTTGCAAATTATTGAAACTGCTAAGAAAGATTTTACTGGACTTTGTTTCTTAAATTTAGTAGATTTTGATGCATTATACGGTCACAGAAGAAATCCAATTGGATACGGAAAAGCAATTGAAGCCTTTGATGAACAGCTGCCATTACTCATTAATGAACTTAATGAAGATGATTTATTATTACTAACAGCCGATCATGGAAACGACCCAATTCATGCTGGAACCGATCATACTAGAGAATATGTGCCATTGCTTGCGTATTCTAAGAAATTTCTTGAAGGAAAACGGCTTCCACTACTTAAAACATTTGCTGATATTGGGTATACAATTAATGATAATTTTAAAACTGAAAAACCTAAAAATGGTTCTTCATTCCTAAAATATATTGAATAGTAGATAGAATAAAAACACTCTGACTTCTCAGAGTGTTTTTATTCTCAGACTGTAGACAAAAGGACATTTCAAAAGCGATTTCTCGTTGATGAACGTCCTTTTTTGTTATTGATGCTTAAAAATTAAAAA
>JAFGTI010000128.1 GCA_016934175.1 Acholeplasmataceae bacterium
CATTTTGGGTGTTTAGGGAACATATATATGAAGACTTTATTATAAATTTCTAAATACTTAATCCTAAACTCTACAGTTATGAGAAAAATTAAATTTTCATTCTTTGCAATTACTTTATCGTTAATCGGAATTAGTAATTCATTTGCTCAAGAAATTGATGTTACCTCAACTGATGTTCATATTTCAGGAAAAGTACGCCTAGACCCAACAAGTGGTCAATATACTGAAATCTTTATTGATAATACCGGGTATTACGGTGGTGCAGCTATAAGACCTGAGAGTAACAATTCTTCTAATATCGGAACATCCTCATATGCTTTCAAATACTTGTATGCATACAATAGGATAACACCTTCTGACATAAGACAGAAAGAAAACATTAAGGACATTGATAGTGCTTTATATTCAATTTTAAAGTTGCAAGGGGTTAAATATGATTTAAAAAAAGAAGTTAGTTTACCTGATGATGTCGATGAAAAGACTAAAGAAAAACTTGAAAAAGATAGAAAAGATGTTTGTGGACTAATAGCTCAGGATGTTAATAAGATTATACCTGAAGTTATTGTGTATGATGATGAAACAGATATCTATGGTATTGATTATTCAAAACTAGTTCCTTATTTAATTGAAGCAATAAAGGAACAACAAGAACAAATTGAGGAGTTAGAAAAAAGAATATCTAAAATTGATAATTAGAAATATTCTCCTTGAAACAACCTTTTCATGTTATAATGCATCTACTTATAGAAATTAATATTAATAAATGAATTAGTCATGAAATATATAATGATTTTCTTACTTGTATTCTCAGCTCTGGGGTGCAATGATGATTCAAAAAACAATTCCTTCTCTTCTGACTACAAACCAGGAAAAATTTATTGGAATTATTCTGATGAATTAGCTCATCTGGTACCTGACACAATAATATGTAATAGTAACTCTACTTTTATCACTTACATTCCTTACGATTCCAATATAAAGGCTTACTATTTAATAAATACATGGGAACCTGAAGAGGAAGAATGGGTATTATTCTTAAATGAAAATAGAGTTGACACAATAAGGATGAAACATTATGATGTACAAATATCCAATATTGACAAGGATATTCATTCATATTCAACATCCTTTTCCTATAATAATGAAATATTATGTGATCCTTGCAAGGATACAGTGCTTACTATAAACATTATTAACAAGTAGACTAGATGAAAAAAAATATAATATTATTTATAATCATTTTCTTTTCAAGCATATTAACTGCTCAACAAAGATATTGTGGTACTAAGCCACCAGATATAGATCCTTATACTATTCCATATTATGGAAATTCTAAGTTTATTAATGAGATAAGCACATTAATCAATAAAAGAAGTGACAAAACTAACTTTAAATCAGCCATTTTAGAGTATTATGAGGATGAAGGTGCATGGATTGACCTACCTTTAAAGATTATCATTCATAGAGATTTTGGAGGAAATAATGCCGCTATGTCTGATGCTGATGCTATCCAATTATTGCAAGGAATAAACCTTGCTTTAGATAATACGGATTCTGATATTAGGTTGTATTTAAAATGTGAAATACAACATGTAGATAATACAAATGTAAATAACTCTTTAGATACAGACCAACAGTTTGAAGATATGTTTGGCATGGAGCGAGATCCAAAAGCTGTTAATCTTCATATATTAAGAAATGATGCAAATTCTACAAGTTCATCTTGGTTAACAGGAAGAGCCGTTTTCCCATTTGAAACAAACGATAAAAGTTTTGCAATATTAACTCATCCGGAAATTGGAGTTGACAATATGATTGATTTTATTAGCACTGCTGTACATGAATTAGGTCATGTTTTTAATTTAAGACATACTCATATGTGTGATAGATGTGATCCATATATTCCTAACAAAGATGCTTCAAAATGTTTTCAAGAATCTGTAAGTCGTTCTAAAACAAATGGAATCTTGTGTGTGAGCACATATAATGAAGTAAAATGTGAAATAAATGGTGATTATTTATGTTCGACAGACGCCTCTCCAGGTGCACTATGGTGGGAAGTAAATGAAATCACATGTGCATATACAACTTTTTGGGAAGACAAATGGAATGAATATTTTGCTCCTCAAGTCAACAACTTTATGCAATATACCTATGGGAACTGTCGAGATTTATTTACTGACGAGCAACACTCCATTATGAATCTTTATGCCTTTATGTTAATGTATGAAGATTTAAACAATGGAACTTATGAGTTTTACTATAATTCAGATATTTTATCAGCTAGTGGGGAGGTTTTAAATGGTGAAACAAATGACATAATTGTTTCTCGAAAACTCATAGTACCAAGACAAGGTGAAACGTTTATAGCAAGATCCGGTTCGGAGGTTTCACTTCAAACTCAAGAAAATATTATTCTGCGAAATGGGTTTAGAACATTACCTGGCGCAACCTTTAGTGCTCATGTAGGGCCCATAACTAACTGTGATGATGTAACATTCTATCGCCAGTCTGATGATGGAGACCCAGTTGAGATGAGTAACATATTAATGACTAGTAATCAAAATAATTCTGCACTTGAAAATACTAAAGCTATTGAGAATGTAGTTACTAATACCCTTAAAGAGCAAATGATTAAAAAATCTCTGCATAATGAATTAAATTTTCTTTGGGATTTAGATAGCAGTATTGTCATAAAAAATATGTCAGGTGAAAAAGATCTTTCAACATTAGTCTCAGAAGTAAAGGATGATTTCAGTACATATCTGCCTGGTGAAATGTATGTTTATCCAAATCCAGCTAAAGATATCCTTTATATCAATTCATATATTGATGATTCAAATAGTGATTTGTTGTTAAGAATTTTCGATATCTCAGGAAAACTAGTTCTTTCAAAGGTTCTGTATAAAGAATCTTATGATTATTCAGTAGGTATCTCATCTCTCAAACAGGGCGTGTATAATTATATTATAAGCTCTAATGAGAAAGTATATACAGGTATTCTTAAAAAAGAATAAGATTTAGTTTTTCCTTTTGATGGTGTTTAATATTGTAAACTCTACTTAAATTATTATTTATGGATGAAGTTATAACTTCATCCATAAATAATAAACCCTTTGTTCAGCAAAGAAAAACTTTTCCGAACAACCCGGAAAGCCATCTGTATAGCTCCCGAAAGCATTTACAATTCACCCGAGAGCATTTGTAATTTGCCTTTTAACACCTGCAGCCTACCCGGAAGCATTTGCATTGGCCCCGAGAGCATTTGAAAAATACCTTTTAGCATTTGTAACAAGCCTTTGTGTATTTGCAAGAAAGCCTATAGTAGATGTACAAATCCCGGAAGCGATTGTGCATTTCCTTTTTAAGGCAGCAATACTCCTTTATACACTTGTTTAACATACATTAACACTAAACCATTTGATTGAATATAAATTATTTGTTACCAGCAGTCCAATCTGCATCAAAAATGGCAATTAGCAGTACATCAAAAATGGCAAATATGCGTGCATCAAAAAAGGCAAA
>JAFGTI010000022.1 GCA_016934175.1 Acholeplasmataceae bacterium
AAAATTTTTGAAACAAGTATAGAAAATGCCCCAATTCCAATTATGATTCACGCAGAAGATGGCGAAGTATTGAACATCAGTCGAACTTGGACGAAACTTACAGGTTACAATAAAGATGACATACCCACTATCTATGATTGGACTGAAAAAGCATATCATGCGAAAAAAGATGATGTTCGTAATTTTATTTCAAAATTATATACACTTACAGAAGTCCAGTATGATGGTATATTTGAAGTTATAACTCAAGATGATAGAAAACTTGCTTGGGATTTTCATTCCATGCACATTGGAGATCTACCTGATGGCAGAGCGGTCGTAATGAGTGTTGCTACTGACATTACTGAACGTGTTCAAATAGATAAGCAACTTAAGGAAAGTGAACAGAGGTTCAAAATATTACATAATGCATCCTTTGGAGGTATCACTGTTCATGATAAAGGACTTATTCTTGATTGTAATCAAGGTCTTTCAGACATTACAGGTTTTTCAATTGATGAATTAATTGGTATGGATGGTTTACTGTTAATTGCACCAGATTATAGAGCATTTGTGATGGATAAAATCAATTCAGGATATGAAAAACCATATGAAGCGTATGGTATAAGAAAAAATAAGGAAATATATCCTCTTCACTTAGAAGCGAGAAATATTCCATATGAAGGTAAACAAGTTAGAGTCGTAGAGTTTAGAGATATAACGGATCGAAAAAAACTAGAATCAGATGTTATTAAGGAAAAAGAATCTTTAGCTTTTACCCTAAAATCAATTGGTGATGCGGTTATTGCGACAGACGCCTCTGGCATTATTACTGCTATTAATCCAATTGCATGTAAACTCACTGGGTGGTCTGAAACTGAAGCAATGAATAAACCGTTTAATGAAGTATTTAACATCACTTTTGAAGATAAAAGTATACCAGTTGAAGATCCAGTACAAAAAGCTTTAACAACTAATTCTATTATTGAATTAGCCAATCACACTATTTTAATTTCCAAAGATAAAACCGAATACTTTATTGAAGATACCGCCGCGCCAATAAAAAATGCTCAGGGTGAAAATATTGGTGTTGTTTTAGTATTTCGAGATGTTACTGATAAGAAAAAAGCGGAAAGAGAAATTAGACATATCAGTGAACATGATTATTTAACAGATTTACATAATAGACGTTATTATTTCGAGCGATTAGATTATTTCCATCAAGAAGAATTCTATCCACTAGGACTCATGATGCTTGATGTCAATGGTTTAAAAATTATTAATGATGCATTTGGTCATCATCAAGGAGATCAAGCGCTCATTATGATAGGAAGTGTTTTAAATGAAACTTTTGAAGATAAAGATGTCATTTCTAGAATTGGTGGAGATGAATTTACAGTAATTCTACCTAACACATCAGCAAAAGCGCTTCAATCATATAAAGAAAAACTAATATCAGTCATGAAAAATAAGCGTATAAACAATGTTGAACTATCACTTTCGATAGGCTATGAATTGATTAAGAACAAAAATGATGATCTAGATGAAATCCAAAAGATGGCAGAAAACCATATGTATTCACATAAATCTTTATTTGGATCAAGTATTCGAAGTGGAGCAATCAATGCCATATTATTAACATTAACTGATAAATATGATTCAGAAAAAAGACATTCTGTTGAAGTTAGTCAGTTATGTAGAAAAATGGGTATTGAGTTAAAACTTAAGCAAGATGAACTAAAAGGGCTAGAACAAGCAGGGCTATTTCATGATATTGGTAAAATATCCATACCTGACAGCATTTTAAATAAACCTGGGAAATTAACTGATGAAGAGTTTGAAATCATCAAATCACACACACAAATTGGTTATCAAATACTCAGAGCTGCAGATGAATATTCCGATTTAGCACTTCATGCACTTCATCATCATGAAAGATGGGATGGTAAAGGTTATCCAAGTGGACTTAAAGAAGACAGCATTCCCTTATTTTCTAGAATTATCAATATCGTTGATGCTTATGAAGCTATGACAGCTGATAGACCTTATCGTAAAAAGTTAAGTAAGGCATACGCAGTATCAGAAATTATTAGGTGTGCTGGCACGCAGTTTGATCCTAAATTGGCAAAAGTGTTTGTCGAGAGTGTTTTAAAAGAAAAATGGGAGATTATTTGAAATTTAATATATAAGAATTAAGAAAAAAATTTAACAACAATCAGGTTTATTAAAGTGTTATTTTTAAAGGAATCACTTAGGGATTAATGAATCTATATCATAAAACTCATCTAACAAAGATGAGTTTTAATTTTTGATAATAACCAATAAAATAGTCTTGATCTTGATTTAATAATACAATAAGTGTGATTAGAAAATTAGAAATTTGAAAATATAATTTTTGATAAAAGAATATATAGATTGATGTCTTTTTGAGAAGCAAATCAATCAAAAATGTTTGTATTTGATATTTAACTAAATTGCATTTTTTGGTATACTAACTTATAAGTATAATAAAATAAATATAATAATGGAGTGAACTATGGAGATCATACGTTTTGTATTACTTGTACTCATCGGAGGATTTATAGGTTGGATGACCAATAGGGTTGCAATTAAAATGTTGTTTAGACCTGTGAACCCACATAAGATATTAGGAATTACATTTCAAGGTGTATTTCCTAGAAGAAAAGATTATATGGCAATATCTCTTGCTGATATCATAGAAAAAGAGTTACTTTCAAAAGAAGTCATCATGAACCAGTTAATGGGTGATGAAAAACTTGATGCAATCAAAGATAGATTGAAAAAAATTATTGTAGATAAACTCGTAGAAGCTATACCCCCAGTAGTTGCTATGTTTGTTGGTGGAGATATCAAAGGATTTGTCACCGGATATATTGATAAAAATAGTGATGAAATATTCGAACAAATGATCAATGATTTTCGTTCTACTGGTATTGACAATCTGAATATACGAGAAATAGTCAAAAACAGAATTGACTCACTCGATTTTCTCGAGTTCGAAAAAATTATTTTTGGACTTATGAATAAGGAACTTCATTTTGTTGAAATTATAGGTTTATTCTTGGGAGCATTTATTGGTGTAATACAATATGTCATTACAATTTTTATATGAAGCTAAATAAAAAATTTACTGAGATTGATAGTTTATAGAGGTTAATCAAGGATTTATCAGTCGTTTAGCATAGATTATAGGGATATTTTGAGTTTTTCTACACTAATATTTTGTTTTTATGACAAATTAAGGTATACTAGTACATGGTGAAAGTCAGAAATGACGACAGATCACATTTAAAAAAAGGAGTAATCGACATGACAGGAACAGTAAAATGGTTTAATTCAGACAAGGGATATGGATTTATCTCTACAGAAGAAGGCAAAGATGTATTTGTACATTTTAGCGCAATTCAAAGTGACGGATATAAATCACTTGAAGAAGGCGAAAAAGTAGAATTTGACGTTATAAACAGCGACCGCGGCGAAACAGCAGCAAACGTTGTTAAACTATAATTTTCAATGAGTCTATAAATTAAGAGTTTCTCTAGAAATAGAGGCTCTTTTTTTATATGTATATATGAGGAAAAGACCTAATCTTTTCTTTTTTTACGTTTAAAATAGATAATACTCTAAAAAAGGTATATATTGTGTAAAATATTAAAAAAAATCAAAAATTTAATTAAATTTATGCTATAATTGAAAAAACATAGAGCTTTTCAATAAAATTCAATCTGGAGGAAAATTGATGAAGAAATTAACACTTTTTTTTATATTGCTTGGTGGCATACTCTTAACAGGATGCACACCAAACGATGGGGAAATAATCTTACCGCAAATCACTTTGAATGGAGAAAATGAAGTTACAATCAACGTTGATCAAGATTTTATTGATCTTGGGGCTGTAATCGTTGGAGATTTCGATTTAGAAATCACCGTAGATTCAGACTTAGATAATACGACACCAGGAACATACCATATCACTTATACAACAATTTACGAAGGTACTACTTACAATATCATTAGAACAATTATTGTTGTTTCCAATGATTCGATCAGTCCAACTATAACACTTAATGGTGAAGCAATCATTCATATCGAATTTGGAGGCATATACTCCGAGGAAAATGCTACATTTTCTGATAATTTGGATTTAACAGGTAATGTAGTTATTGGTGGAGACACAGTTGACACGAGTGTTTTAGGTACTTATATCGTGACCTATAATGCAACTGATGAAAATGGTAACGCTGCTATCGAAGTTACAAGAACAGTAATCGTAGAAGATACGATAGATCCTATACTTACGCTCAATGGTGAAGCAACCATCAATGTTCAATATGGAAGTGTCTATGAAGATCTTGGCGCACAATTTTCTGATAATGCTGATCAAACCGGTAATGTTACGATTGGTGGGGATGTTGTTGACACGAATACTTTAGGAACATACATCGTTACTTATAATACAGCAGATACAAGTGGTAATTTAGCTACAGAAATCACTAGAACAGTTATTGTTGAAGATACACAAGCACCAACAATTACATTAATTAATAACGCAACATATTATGTTGAATACTTAGCCACGTATACTGAACCAGGAGCCGCATTTAACGATAATTATGATACAACTGGAACTGTAACGATTGGTGGAGATACAGTTGATTCTTCAGTACTAGCCACATATATCATTACTTATGATGCAATTGATACGAACGATAATGAATCAGTTCAAGTAACACGACCAGTCATCGTAACCGATATGACCAGTCCAGTAACCACCTTAACAGGTGATTCAACTGTCTACGTTGAATTTGGAGTAGCCTATGTTGAGCAAGGAGCTATTTTTACTGATAATTACGATGATGATGGGGATGCCATCATCACAAGTAGTTCATTGGATGAAAATGAACTTGGAACCTATACAATTACTTATCGGGCAACAGATGCTCATGGCAACATTTCTCAAAGCGTTACGAGAACTGTAATTGTAGAAGATACAACAGGACCAACGATTGACTTAAATGGCAACTATGTTGTTTACGTTAATTTAGATGACGATTATGAAGAATTAGGTGCAGAATTTTCAGATAATTATGATCAAACAGGATCAGTAGTTATTGGTGGAGACACAGTTGATACTAGCACGATAGGCGATTATATTATTACTTATAATGCTGTAGATTCACATGGAAACAATGCAAATGAAGTAACAAGAACAGTGAGTGTTGTTTTAGTTAATCCTACAGTTGAAAATCCGTTTAAAGATATTAGATCAGATTATATTGGTATATCATTTGATCTCGTAGATGATTATGATGTATATACAGATGGATATATTCGTTTAATGGTCAATACAAATACACAAGTGAGTAAAACGGATATTACACCAGGACATCTAACTTTTATTTATGATACAGGTATTTTGGATAATGAAGACTATACAATAGAAGTTTGGGCATATATACAAAGTGAATATGCCTATAAAAAAATATATAGTACAAGCTTTGTGACACCTCCTGATATTTCATTAACTTCATTTGAAGGTGAAGAAACATTCTACTCGCTTGATCATATTATTCTAAAAATCGATTTATCAAATATTAGAGATTATGATATTGATTATGTAACCATTAATTATGATCAATATGATATCTTTAAATATCCAAGTGATAATGAAACAATTTATGTAGATATGGGTTCACATTCAAGTGGAACTTATAATTATATCTTAAATAGCGTAGGTGTAATCGTCAACTATCAAGACTATCTATATGATTTTGATTCAGAGATAAGTATCGAAGTTTATTTACCAGATGCTATTGATCCATTAGATGCGACCTTGGAGTTATTAGACATCACAAATGATCAATATGGTAATCAGTCATTTGTCAAAATTCCTACTGGGGACACATCCATCGTTAAAAACATTTACTTTCATTTCGATAATCCATACAATATGGTTGTTACAAGTTTGGATGTTTGGGTCGCGGGAACACACCTAGAATTAACTGGACTCTCATCAGATGACCAAGATCCTTTAGATGCAAATGTTCTTATTATTCCTGTTGAATTATATAAGGGTGATAATTACGTTAGAGTTGTGGGCTATACATATTTAAGAAATGAAGAGACAGTCGCAGTTACCTTAGATACGACACTGAACAACAATCTGATTCGTATCTATAGCATCGTGTTGGCTGATACAGATACAATACAACTCTATAGTATTGGTGATGTTCAAGCAATGACATCAACCGGTAACTATGTTCTGATGAATGATATCGATATGGGAAATAGTAGATTTTATCCTATTGGTTCATATGAAACACCATTTACAGGTACCTTTGATGGAAATGGACACACAATATCTAATTTCTATATTCAAAAAGATTATACATCTTCGGGTGCCACAGGTTATTTTGGTTTCTTTGGATATGTTCAAGGAGCATTCATTGCTGATTTTACATTAGAGAATATAACAATGACTATAAATTCAGTTGAATCAAATAACGACGTTCACGCAGGAATTCTTTTAGGAGAAGCGTGGTATACCACGGTAATGAATGTTGATATTACTGGAAATTCTAGTATCACAGTTAATCAACTAACAGGTGGTCTATATGGTGGACTTGCAGGATTTATGGCTTATCCAAGCGGACAAGTCATCAAAGATAATCATGTTAATGTTGACATTAACATTACAACCACTTCAACTGATAATCAGGCATATATTTTGCGTGTAGGCGGATTAATAGGCCTTGTGTATACATATGATATTAAACAATCTAGTGCTACAGGATCAATTAATATAACAAACGTCAATCAAGCCTATACAGGAGGATTAGTTGGTGAAATTGGTAATGATGGTGGCAGTTCTAATTATAACTATATTTATAATAGCTATGCAAATGTTGATATCACGAGCACTACAAATGATGTCTATAGCGCAACAGGAGGTCTTGTCGGAGTAACAACATTATCAAATCGTAATGGAACTATCATTTATAATAGTTTTGCTACAGGAGACATTTCAGCTGGACGCTACAATGTAGGTGGTTTAATTGGATATAGTACAGGATATATTTACAATTCATTTTCAACAGGTAATTTAAGCATAATATCTGGATATTTAGGTGGAATTAGTGGAAATCAAAACACATTGACATATGTTAAACTTGAAAATAATTTTGTATATTCCGGACGCACGGTTATTAAAAATGGCAATCCAACAGGTACGATTGATCAATATTTTGATGCATTTAGATTAAGACAAGCAGATGTTGCTCAATTTGATGATCCTGAATTTTATACACACGTTGTTGGATTGAATGAATATTATTTTGACTTTACAGGTTTAGATTTCTTGGCAGGTCATTATCCAACTTTAAACTAAAATAAATAGTTAATAAAAAAAGGCATATCAGAATTAATCTGAAATGCCTTTTTGTTTTAAGATAGATTGATCTTATTGATTCATACCAGCCATCATCTTAGAAATGAATTTGATTGCTCTTTTGGGACTCATCCGATACATAAATTTCATCATCTTAGAATCTTTACCCACATAAATTTGGAATTTGTTCTTTTCCATACCCTTAATGATTTGTTCTGCACAATCATCAGCTTCCGTCATTTTCATTGCAGGTTTTTCACTTTCCTTAGGTTCTGCAGCTCCCATTTTAACATCAGAGTTTTTAGCAATATCAGTTGCTATAGCGCCTGGGAAAACAATTGTTACATTAACATTTGTTTTAATGAGTTCAGCATATAGACCCTCAGTTAAGAGTTTAATTGCAGCTTTAGATGCTCCATAAATGGATTGACCAGGAAAGGGAAAGAATCCGCCCATGGAAGAAACATTTAAGATGTGTCCTTCGGGTCTTTCAAGTAGTAGAGGCAAGAATGCTTGTATCATGTTAAGCGTTCCAAAGAAGTTTACATCCATGACTTTATTAATTTGGGCATCAGTTAAATCTTTAACATCAACAAAAGGTTGAATGATGCCTGCGTTATTGATGAGACCATCAACAACACCAAATTTATCTATAACTTCTTTTAATACGATTGCTATTTCATCTTTTTTTGTTATGTTACAAATATGAGTGGATAGTTTTTCTTTATTATTAGCGAGCTTTTCTGTTTCTGCTAATCTTTTTTTGTCCATATCAACAGCAGCTACACTAGCACCTTTTTTAAGTAAATTTAAAACGAGTTCTCTACCGACACCACCACCTGCACCTGTGACTACAATTACTTTACCATTAACTTTCACATGTATTCCTCCTTTAATATTGGAATTTATACCCGTATTTTACATCTTTTAGGCATATTTTACAATTAAAGTGTATTTGTATGAATAACTTGGACTAGAAAATTTCAATAAAGAGCGAAACTACTTTTTAAGTAGAACCAACATATAAATCTTTGATTTAGCGTGTTATAATAAAAACAGTAAATAAATAATCAAGGGATGGCAAAGGGGTCTAATATGGATCAAATGACAGCAAAAAGATTGCTTGAAGGTAATTTGACTAAGACAATGGGATGCACTGATATTGGTGTAGTCGGTTATATTGCTTCAATCGGAGCTTACATTTTAAGAAACAATAAAATTAAATCGATTGATCTTGTCATGAGCGAGGAACTTTATAAAAATAGCGTTAACGTCGGGGTTCCTGGCCTTAGAAAGAGTGGATTAGATAAAGCACTTGCTTTAGGAATCTTACTAAAGAATCCTAAAAAACAGCTAAGTGTCTTTGAAAGTGTCACAAATTATGATATCGATAAAATCGAATCTCTATTAAGCGAGATTGATGTGTCCATTACGCATAAGAAATTTATTGATACTGTTATTTATGAAGAGTTGTTTATCACCTCTCATGAAGGTGATAAGGTGCGCATCATCATTAAGGATTTTTATGATAATGTCGTCAGTGTTATCCGTAATGGTGAAAAACTTCCCGAATTTGAGAGACAGGAGTTACTTGGTAGAGTCAATAAATATAAGATTGATTCATATGATGAAATCTGTGATTTCGTAGAACAAGGTGATTTCTCTGAATTAGGTGAGTTATTTAATATCGCAGAGATTCAATATCAAAATGCTAGGGCAGAAATAAAGAAACAAGGCGGAAACTTTTTAGTCGAAGATTTATCTACCGATCAAAAGAGTTGTTTCTATGACTTATCAAACTTCGTCAGAGAACATATTGAAGTTCCTTCGAAAAAAAGAATGATTGGCGATATCTATACTGTTTATGGCGTTGCCGGAAGTGGGAACTTGGGTATTGGAACTTTAGTTACACCGATGTTTCTAAGTGATGCGTTTAATGTAAGTAAAGAAGAAAGAGAAAAACTTGTTGTTTTATCATTCTTCACGAGTGTCTATGTTAAACAAGAAATGAATGTTGTGACAGTTCTATGTGGAACAGGGCATGCTACAGGATGTAGCAGTGCTGCTTGCATTACATATGTTAAAAAGGGAACAAGAGAACAAATCAAAGATGCGATCAATCTATACTTATCAACATCTATGGGATTTGTTTGTGATGGAGCGAAAGTATCTTGCACTTACAAAGTATCTTTTGCAGCAATGAATGGCATCATCGCAGGAAAGATGGTTTTAGATGAATCCGTTGCTTGTGATGGCTTTGGATTGAATAAAGTAGACGTCGATCAAACAATCAAAAATTTGGGCAGACTAAATAATGAGATTTTAAACTCAGCAAATAAAGGTATTATTGATCTCATTTAAAAATAGAAAGTAATGAAATAATCAATTAATTCTTTAGAAATCTTAACACATTGTTCGTTAAGATTTCTTTTTTTTATATACTTTTTTATCAAGCAAATCATGTATTTTAAAGACTTAAGAAAAACGTAAGAGTTTTGATAGAAAATCTTAAGTGACACGCGATTTATACATCTAAAGAATGTGATAAAATATATGTAAATTAGAGAAAAAGTTATTTATTTGACATTTTTTTATGTTCTTTTTTTATTTTGTGGGTACGAATATACAAATTCTATTTCTCAAACTAGAATGATTATGCTTTTTGAAATTAGGTGAGTAAATATGATTAATAAATTAAAATTCATTTCGATAAGTATTATCTTTTTTAGTTTAATTTTTTTAACAATCTTCATTGAGTACACTCAAGACTTTCACTTAGTTGTTATTCATTTATATTATTTATTCATTGTTCTTGCAGCTTCATGGTATAAAAAATATTTACCTATAGCACTTATGATTCTAATCTCCTTACACTTTTTTAAAGATTACACTAATCTAAATGCTTTTCCATGGGATGCATTCTGGGAATCAATTTCACAAATATTTATTGCTGGCATACTTTATTTTCTTAATCTCAAGCAAGCCTCGATTACAAAACATCTAAAAACTTATACGAATGTAACACAAACTGGAACCTGGGAATGGTATGTTCAAACTGATAAATCAATATATAGCTCAGAGTGGGCACATCTGATCGGTTACGAATTAGAAGAATTAGGAACAACTAATTCTAGCACATTGAAAAACTTTATTCATCCAGATGATCTTGATCTTGTCATGAATAAATTAGATTATATATTTAGTCAACATATAGACACATATGAATCCGAATTTAGAATGAAACATAAAGATGGACATTGGGTATGGATATTAGATCGTGGGAAGATTATTAAATGGACTAAAGATCAAAAGCCTGAAGTTATGGTGGGAACACACACAGATATCAGCCAGATTAAAGAATTACAATTAAGTCTTAATTTTGAAATACAAAGATTCAAATCTTTGGTTAAGGCTTCTCCGGATATTATTTTTCAATTAGATAGAAATTTAATCTATACATCTGTTTTTGGTAAGTGGTCAAATGAACGAAAACTGGATGAAAATTTCTATATAGGAAGATCTATAGTTGATATTCATCAAGGAGCAGATGCAAAACTATGTTTGGATGCATGCGAAAAAGTATTTAAAGGTAAAACGGCAAGTTATGTCTGGACAGAAACTAATAAAGAACAAGTAACTCATTATCAAACTATTTTGTCTCCACTCTATAATGATGCACACGAAGTAATTTCAATCGTTGGTATGGCAAGGGATATTACCGAATTAAAAACAACACAACAAGAACTGGTAAATGCTAATGAGTTGACGCAATACATCATCGAATATGCTTCAAGTTCTGTTGCTGTTTTTGATCTAAATATGAATTATGTATATGTTAGTCAGAGCTTTATTGAACAATATGAAATTAAAGAAAAAGATGTTATTGGAAAAAATCATTATGATTTATTTCCAAACATATCAGAAGAAACAAGGTTATTAAATGATCATAGTATGCAAGGTGAAGTTATTCATAAAGATATTGATGAATATCATCACGCTGATGGACGCCTAGATTTTAGCACATGGACGACAAGACCATGGTATAAATATGATGGGAAAATTGGTGGTATCATTTTATATAGTCAGTTTATTACGGATAATGTTAAATTAAAAAATGAACTGAATGACCGTATTGATGCATTGTTCATCGAGAAAAATCAAGCAGAATCAACACTACATTCAATTGGTGACGCTGTTATATCAACTGATAGTGATGGCCTGATTGTTTCGATTAACCCTATTGCACAAGAATTAACAGGATGGACAAAAGATGAAGCCATTGGAACTTCGTTTATTGACGTTTTTAGTATTACCAATGAAACAACAGGCAAAAGAACACACTGCCCAGTTAAATTAGCACTTGAAACAAAGAAACCTGTTAAACTTAAAAATCACACAATATTGAAATCAAAAACAGGTCATAACTATTATATTGAAGATAGTGCATCGCCTATTAAAAATCAAAAGGGAGAAGTAACAGGCGCTGTATTAGTATTTAGAGATGTTACTGAAGAAAAGAAGAGACAAAGAGAAATCGAGTATATGAATTACCATGACTTCTCGACTAATCTTTACAATAGAAGATTCTTTGTTGAACAACTGAGTAAACTCGATACTAAAGAAAACTATCCCTTAGGTATTATGATGATTGATCTGAATGGATTAAAAATATATAATGATGCTTTTGGACATGAAACTGGTGATATCGTCTTGAAAATAGTTGCTGATATCCTTTCAAAATCATGCACAGAAGTAGAGTTTGTATCACGTATTGGCGGTGACGAATTCACTATTATTATTCCTAACGCAACAGGAGAAAAGGTTGAAAAGATTAGTAATTGTATTTCAACATCATTAAAAGACAAGAAAGTTAATAATATACAGCTTTCATTAGCGATGGGTGTTGCTTATAAAGAAGAGGCAAGCCAAGATTTAGATGATGTGATTAAACGTTCAGAAAATGAAATGTATCGCAATAAGATTGCAGAAGGCATGAGTGTTCGTAATCATGCCATTAGTGCAATTTTAAAAACATTGACCGATAAGTTTGATGAAGAACGTATCCATTCAGAAAGAGTTTCTAAAATTAGTTTAAGTATCGGTCAAGCTCTAAATCTCTCTGATCGTGAGTTAAGAGAACTTGAAATGGCTGGATTATATCATGATATAGGTAAGATTGCTATTCCAGATTCAATATTAAAAAAACCTGCAAAACTAACAGATGCAGAATATAATGTCATTAAGACACATACTGAAGTTGGATATCAAATTTTACGAGCAGCTGATGAATATTCAGATTTAGCTGAGTATGCGAGAAGTCATCATGAAAGATGGGATGGTAAAGGATACCCTCAGGGGTTAAAAGCTTTAGATATTCCGTTGTTTTCTAGAATTATCGCAGTTGCTGATTCTTTTGAAGCCATGACAGCTGATAGACCATATCGTAAGAAGATGAGTGATGAAGAAGCAATCAAAGAAATTGTAAGATGTTCTGGAACCCAGTTTGATCCAGAGATTGCAGATGTTTTTCTTACAAAGATTATGAATCAAAATTTATAAAAAGTATAGTCGATAAGATGAATAGGTAGTAACCTATTTGTCTTTTTTATTTCTGAATCAAAAGAAGTTAATCAAGCATAGAGAATAATAAATTCATCATATCTCATACAAAATGGTAAGAGATGCTAAAACCATTTAAAGTTCAAAAATGGGTATTTTTGGCGTATAATAGGGTTAAACATAAGTGATATGTGAATGGAGAAAATAAATGATTTATGATGCAATTATTATTGGTGGTGGACCAGCAGGATTAATGACAAGTGGTATTCTTGAAAAAAATCAGATTAACTATCTCTTACTAGAAAAGAATGAGAAGGTCGGTAAAAAATTATTATTGACCGGTGGTAGACGCTGCAATGTCACAAATAATTTATCTGTCGATCGTTTCATTAACGCACTGAATCTCAAGCATAAAAAGTTTTTATATCATGCTTTAAGAACTTTCGGATCTGAACAGATTATTGCGTATTTTAAAGGTCATAATCTTAATCTCAAGTTGGAAGAAGGATATAAGTATTTTCCTGAAACTGAAAAAAGTTTAAGCATCTTGGAATCTTTAATCGAAGATATCGAACCTAAGAAAATGATAACAGAACATACAGTTAAGAAAATAGAAAAAGAAGAAAATATATTTATTATACATACGCAAGATGAAATCTTTAAAACAAGAAATGTCGTGATTGCAACGGGTTCTAACAGTTTTCCAACAACAGGAAGTAATGGTGATGGAATTGTTTTAGTTAAGCCATTTAACATTGAGTCACTTCCTTTTTATCCAGCAGAAACTCCTGTTTATTCTAAAGAGATTGTTAATCACTATTTAGATCTTCAAGGATATTCAATTCAAAATACAATCGTAAAGATCAATGGATCAAACAAGAGGTATATAGGAGATGTTATCTTTACGCATTTTGGATTATCAGGTCCAGCAATTATGCATGCCTCAGAAGATATTTATCAAATACTTAAAACATCAGATGTGAAGCTTTCATTCTCACTTGTTGGATTAACTAGAGAACAATTGATTGACCTATTAGAAAAAGCAAAAATCTCTCATGAAAAAATACTTAAAACATTAGAGAGTATCACAACAAAAAAGGTTGCTCAAAAATTACTAGATTTGACAGAAATTAATAACGTGAGTATCTTAGAAATATCAAAGATGCATTTAAATCAGCTCATTGATCTTGCAACAAACTTCACTGTAAAAATAGATACAGTTGAATCAAAAGAACTCGCTTATGTCAATGCCGGTGGCATATTGACGCAAGCGCTTAATCCAAAAACTATGGAAGTTAAGAAGGTTGAAGGATTATATGCGATAGGTGAAACGGTTGATCTACATGGACCGATTGGCGGATTTAATATCACCATTGCATTATCAACAGGTTATATTTGTGCAATAGACATCACCAATAAAATTAAAGGAGAACATTTATGAACGCAATAGAGTTTAATAAACTGACGAAATTTTATGGGAAAGTAAAGGGATGCGAAGACATTGATTTTCAAGTTAAAGAAGGCGAAATCTTTGGTTTTATCGGACCTAACGGTGCGGGTAAGAGTACGACAATTAGAACGATGTTGTCTTTAATCTATCCCACAAGCGGATCGGTTACTATTTTTGGTAAGGACGCAATTAAATATGGTAGTGAAGTGAGAAAAGACATTGGATACCTTCCTTCTGAAATATTTTATTATGACAGAATGAAGGTTATTGATTTACTTAAATACTCAGCAAGTTTTTATGATCATGACTGTACAAATAGAATTAAAGAACTATCTGAAATCATGGAACTTGATCTTAATCGTAAAATTCAAGATTTATCTTATGGCAATAAGAAAAAAGTTGGAATTGTTCAAGGATTACTACACTCACCCAAATTGATTATTTTAGATGAACCTACAAGTGGACTTGATCCATTGATGCAACAAAAGTTTTTCAATCTTATCGTTGAAGAAAACAAAAAAGGAGCAACTGTTCTTTTTAGTTCTCATATTTTAAGTGAAGTTCAACAATTATGTAACCGGGTTGCTATTATTAAAGATGGCAGTATTGTGAGTATTCAAGATGTTAAAGCACTTTCTAAAGATTCTTATAAGAAGTTCACCATTCATGGTAAAGATTTGAATCATGGTAAATTCGATATTGAAGGTGTTTCAGAACTTAAAGCAACAGATAGTAAGGTCACCTTCTTTTTTAAAGGTGATGTGAATGAGATAGTTTCTATTATCTCAAATTTAAAATTGAAAGATATCTTAATTGAAGAACCTACACTTGAAGAAATCTTCATGCACTACTACGAGTAGGTGATGACATGAATATTTATAAATTTGAACTTAAAATGTTGAAGTCTTCAATCTTGATTTGGGGTCTATCAATTCCTTTGATTTTATTTTCTTATCAAGCATTTTATCCTACGATTGCTGCTGATACATACGCATTTGACCAGCTTATGGCTAATTATCCCGAAGAGTTATTGGCATTCTTTGGTATGAGACCAGATCTACCCATGAGTAGTTTATTAGGTTATTTCTCTTTGACATTTGGCATGATGCAAATTCCATTATCGATTCAAGCTGCAAATTATGGATTTCATATGTTATCAGTTGAAGAAAGAGAAATGACTGCTGATTTCTTACTGAGTAAACCTGTTTCAAGAACAAAGATATTGATCTCTAAGTTTTTAGCAGCCTTTACCTCACTTACAATTATTAATGCAGGACTATGGGTGGCATCTATTGGATCTTTACTGCTCTTTAAAGGTGATTCGGAACTTGTATTAAGAAATGTTGTTATCTTATTATCAACAGTTGTTTTATTTCAGTTGTTTTTCGTTGGTGTAGGCATGCTTATTTCTGTGTCTGTCAAAAAGATTACTAGTGTCATCGCTTATTCGATGTCTTTGGGTTTTGGTCTTTATATTGTTTTTGGTTTAAAATCTACTTTCTCTAATGACTTGCTTGCCTTAATAACGCCTTATGCATATTTTGAATCTGCTGAAATTTTAGTGACTGGAAAGTATAATCTTTTGTATACGTTAATTAATGTTGGCGTTATTATTGTCACATTTGGATTGAGCTATTTCTTGTATAAAAAAAGAAATATCCATTCACTATAGGAGGACGTTGATATGAAAAGTAAAAGATCTTGTCCTGTGTGGGCTCTAAATTTGAAAAGACAAATGGCTAAATGGTTTGCTTGGGTTCCTAAAATAGGTAGATTATTGTTGAAAATAATGAAATGGCTTCATAAACAATTGAATATTGTTCTTCGAGAAATGAAGAGTAATCTAAAGTCATTAATTATTTGGACTTTAGCTTTGGTTTTTATTACAGCGGTAGCTAGTTGGGAATTTGAAGCTTTTGTTGGTAACGATTATTTGATGGATACCTTAGAAACATTTGAAGCATTGTTTCAAGCGATGGGAATTCAAATTACAGACCTTTCAACACCCGAAGGTTTCTTGAGTCTTGAGTCAATCTATTTCTATATTCCTTTAGCGATTTATGCTGGACTCTTAGGTAGTTCAATTATTTCTAAAGAAGAAAGGGATAAAACAGCAGAATACTTATTTACACTTCCGGTAACAAGAAAAAAGGTAATCATCAGTAAAATAGTAGTTGCGTTTTTATTTAATCTATTGTTAAATCTTGCTGTTATTTTAGGCGCACTTATTGTTTATACGAGATTTTCACCTTCAGAAGGGTTTTATTCATTTTTATGGCATTTGTCACTTGGCATTTTTCTAATACAATTGATTTTTATGTCTGTGGGCATGTTATTTGCAGCAATAATGAAACAATATAAAAAATCAGGAGCTGCTGTTTTGGCTTATGTGATGGGGTCATATCTATTATTTGTTTTAATTGGTTTGACAGATAAGATAGATTTTATCAAATATGTAACGCCGTTTAAGTACTTTGAAGCAAGTGAAATGCTAACTGGAAATATTGAACTTAAGTTTGTTCTAATTACATTAGGGATTGTAATTTCAAGCATTATTGGACTCTTTGTTTTTTATAGAAGAAGAGATCTATATATTTAGTTTAATCATTTTAAAAAGGGTGCTTCAGTCAATTGCTGAGTATCCTTTTTTTATTAATCTAATTTATTATTCTTTTTAATGAGTATCTTATCAAGTAAGACAAGTGCTGTTGGAAGAAAGATAAAAATCATCAGTGTTGAAATTAGTGCTCCCTTACCTAAAAGTAATCCAATATCAGTGACTGAAGCTACACTAGAAAAAAGTCCTTCAGCAAATCCAGCAATAGTTAAAATAATACCTGAAATCAAAATAGAAACTGAAGATTTCGCATAAGCTTCTTCCATGGCTTGTTTTTTAGGCAGAAGCTTTCTTTCATCTAGATATCTATTGGTAAGAAGGACTGCATAATCGATAGTTGCTCCTAATTGAATACTCATAACAACT
>JAFGTI010000129.1 GCA_016934175.1 Acholeplasmataceae bacterium
AACACTAATTGCAAATAAAGTTCCAAATGAAAGACTCATCACTTGAAAACCAAGTGTTTCGTCAGCAAACATCGCAACAATCATACCCGGAACAGCAACACACAGAATTGATGAGAAAATAGAGAATCCCAAACGGACTGAGTTAAATGATGCTCTTTTCTGATAATCAGATGATATTTCACTTGATAAAGAGTAAAAAGGAATCATCACGCTTGTTTGTACAGTAGTAAAAACTAAGTATGATAGTAAAACAGCAATAATTCTTAACGCTAGTGAAGAAAAGCCATATGGAAAGAATAAGAAATACATTGAAATCAAAATGAATGGTGAAGCAAAAATTAAATAAATACGACGTTTACCAAATCTTGACTTTGTACGATCTGAAATATGACCCATCAGTGGATCAGTAAATGCATCCCAGCCCCTTGCAATCAACATAATAATCCCTATCCAGTAAGGACTAATACCTACTGTTAATGCAAGAAATCCAGGATATAAAAAATTAATAATGTTAAACGATCCTCCACCAAAAACATCAGCAGAAGCAAATGCTAATTTCTTTCTAAGTTCCTTGTTTGCCATTTAATTTCTCCTTGTTTGAAATTTGTGTATATAAAACTATTATAAGATAAAACGACTTAAAATGTGTCATGTTTTGTTAAAACATGATAATGTATGCGCATAAAAAATTATAAATAATAAAAAAACACTCCTTTTCAAGCTAGTATTTTATAACTAACCTTTAGGAATGTTCTTATTGATTCTATAAAATTACATTATTGTGCTAAAACTGATATCATATCATCTTTAGATAAAACACCTCTAAACTTGCCTTTAGAATCAACTACTGGTAAGTTTTCATCATAGTTCTCAAATCTAGACCATAAATCCTTAAGATACGTATTTCTTAATATTGGTTCAACATGAACAATAAGCTTATCAATTGTTTTTGCTCTTGACTTAGCAACATCCTCTTTACTCATTTGACCCATATACATTTTTTTATCATCAACAACATAACAAACATCAACTTTGCTTTCTTTCATCTTAGCTAATACTTCTTGTCTTAAATCATTAATGTCTACAATCAATTGATCTTTTCTTACAATATTTCTAGCCTTAAATATTTGAGTTTTATCAACATCCGAAATAAAATCTACAACATAGTCATCAACTGGATTTGAAAAGAATTCTTGAGGAGTCCCAATCTGTATGATCTTCCCATCTTTCATCAAGGCAATTCGATCACCCATTTTGAATGCTTCATTCATATCATGTGTAATAAATACAATCGTACGATTAATATAATCCTCTAATGTTAATAACTCATTTTGCATTTCTCTACGAATCAGTGGATCTAATGCACTATAGGGTTCATCCATTAAAAGAATTTCTGGTTCAGTAACAATGGCTCTAGCGAGACCTACACGTTGTTTCATTCCACCACTTAATTGATGAGGCTTCTTATCTTCCCAACCTTTTAGTCCAACGATTTCAAGCGTTTCTAAAGCTTTTTCAGTTCTTGTTTTTCTATCAACACCTTGAATTTCTAATCCATATTCTACATTTTTAATAATGGTTCGATGTGATAATAAGCCAAAATGTTGAAAAACCATCGACACACGTTTCCTTCTAAAATCTCTTAATTCTTGTTTATTTAAATTTGTAATTTCTTGTTTATCTAAAAAGATTTGACCTGTTGTTGGCTTATTGAGTAGATTTAGGCAGCGAATTAGTGTACTTTTTCCGCTACCGCTTAACCCAACAATAACAAATAACTCCTGATCTTCAATTGTAAAACTCACATCATTTAAAGCAATTGTTGTATTGGTTTCTAATCCTATTTCTTTTGGATCTTTATTATCTTGGAGCATTTCTAAAGCTTTTTCAACAGCTTTAGGGTGTCCAAATATTTTTGATAAATGATCAATTTGTATCGACGCCATAATTAAACACTCCCTTCAAATTTCTTAACAATACCTTGCATAACACGGTCTAAGATGATTGCTAAAAAGACGATAGCTAGACCTGCTTGAATACCTCGACCAACTTCCAGTCTTCTAATGGCAATTAATACTTCAGCACCAATACCATCAGCACCAATCATGGATGCAATAACAACCATCGACATTGCCATCATTGTTGTTTGGTTAACACCAGTCATGATAGTTGAGACAGCTTGAGGTAATTCGATTTTAACTAACATTTGCATCGGTGTTGATCCAAATGATAAACCAGCTTCAACAACTTCTTTATTGACATTAGTTATTCCTAAATAAGTTAAACGAATCAATGGTGGTATAGCGTATATCGTTGTTGCAAATACAGCAGGAACCTTACCAAGTCCAAAAAGCATAACTGCAGGAATTAAGTAAACAAACGATGGCATCGTCTGCATGGCATCAAGAATTGGTTTCAATATTTTTTCTAGTCTCTTGGATTTTGCCATAAAGATACCAATCGGAAGACCAATAATAATTGAAACAACAACTGAAATTACAACGATAACCAGTGTATAAATCATCATTTCCCAAAGACCAAACATCCCTATAGCAAATAACATGATCGATAGTGCAATTCCGGTCTTTATTGAATACAATCTCCAACCAGTAATAAATAGTGCAATTAAATAGACCCACCAAGGAACTGCACTGAGTGCTATTTCTGTCCCATCAAAGATATTTAGGATGATGAGACGAATAATATCAAATAAGCCACGCATATTAGATAAGAACCAATCAACACCAATATCGATGAACTCACTAATCTTATAAATAAATTGTTCTGGAAAATTAAACATATATTTTATCTCCTTTAAAATAGACACTCCGCGAAGTGTCTATTGTTGTAAATATTTTAGGCATTAAGTGCCTCTATAATTTTGTTATAAGCATCTACTGTTACCCAATCTTTCCAAAGTGATTCATTATTTTGTAAAAACCAGATTGCAGCTGCTTCACCATCACCATCATGTTCTTGCATATAACCTAATCCTTGATTGGTTAATGCTGATGATGTTTCATAATTTGATAAAAACGCATTAATTTCAGGATAATCCGTATCAAAATCATTACGTACTACTACTGTTACTTTAACTGAAGCAAAAGCGCCAATTCCATTTGCATAATCATCACTGTTATAGGGTGTATCTTCTAATAAAACCATATCATAGATACCCATAATCCATGTGGGTTCCCAGTTATAACCGACCCAAGCTTTTTCTTGACTATATGCTGAAGCTAAAGTAGCTGATAGCGTTGCTCCTGAATCAATTGTTCTAAATACATAAAGATCATCAAGCTCGTAAGCTGTCATCTTGCTTTGAAGAAATTCTGTCGCACCCCAACCTTCGGGACCTCCATAAATGATTCCCTTGCCTGATCCATCAGGATCTGGAAATAAGTGTGTATAATCTTTTAAATCCATAACACTCACTAATCCTGGATTTGCTTCTTGAAGATATGCAGGAATATATAAACCTTGCATATTATCATCAAAATTAACTGCTAATTCTTGATATAGATTTTGCTCTAAATCATCAGGATAACTCGGTAAGTTATCTGACCATATCTCTAAAGCAACATCAATATTACCAGATTTTAATGCAGAAATACTGATTGCTGTATCAGATGATACAACATCAATTTCAGTATCATATCCATTTTCAATTATAAATTTAGCAACTTGATCGTGGAATACGTTAGAATCCCAATCGCCTTCACCAAATATCAACACATCCGTTTTAGGCGTACATGCTGTTAACATTAAACCAACGAATAAAAATAAAAAAACACTTAATAATTTGATATAATTTTTTTGTTTCATTTTTTGTAAAACCTCCTGTTTGTTCTTCATTCAATTTACCATATAAAACCTCCTAAGTCAAAAAACAAAGGTCGTTTGATGGCTTAATAAGGCTTTATGTTAACGTTATCATTTTGAATTTATTCAAATAATTTAAATTAATTTTTATAAAGTTATCCCCTTTGTTAGGGGAGATACTACTGTTATAAGAAAAGAAAAAAAGGTTCATCTCAATTCTTAAAAAAAATATTTATTTTTTTCTATAAATAAATAAAAAACATAACGATAAAATTCGCTATGTTTTCTTAATTTATGTTACTTATATTGGGTTTTGATATAGATTATGTTAGTTTTGATTTCCTGCAATAGAAACTTCACTGAGTTTAACAATCTTAGGAACAAGATATTTTTCATCTTGTACAACTTCTTTTGATAAATACATTTCTTTTTGAGATTTTAAGACAGTTCCTGAAACACTTCCTAAAGTTACTGGTGTATGTTTCTTACCATCAAAATAAACACCTAATCTTAATTCTCCACCAAAATCACCTGTTAAAACATTCATTTGGAAATTAGAGAATTTATGAATTAATAGATGAGGATCTTTTAGTAACTCAGATTCTGTTCTAGATCCGCCCTTAACAATCATATTCCCAACTTCACCCGTAGGTTTAATCTTTAAATAATCAGCATATCTCTTACGCGCGTATAATGCATTGACCTTTCCTTCTTTAATAAGTAGGGTTTCTTTTAAGAGAATACCTTCTTGGTCATAGGTTGCTGAATAAATTGAATTTTTCAAATGAGGTGTAACTGAAAGAGTTATGCGATCGCCTGTTACATCATTGCCTTGAATTAAATCTCCAACTTTTGAAGTACTGATTTGTTGATAAATCATGGCTGCTGATACGTGTGCTGCATAATAATCAAAGAATTCACCAACAGCGGATCCTGTTAAAATCACAGGTACATCTTTGATATTTGGAAGTGGTATAGCATTCGCTCTTAAGCTTGCTAAGTATAGTTCATTTTTTATAACGCTTTTAATCCATGCTGGATCAAAATCGGAAAAATGAAGCACATTAAATAATTCGATA
>JAFGTI010000130.1 GCA_016934175.1 Acholeplasmataceae bacterium
AAGGATATTATATATCCTTTTTTAATCGAATTGAAATATCAAAGAACATAAAAACTCAAAAATGTAATATAATAGATTTAAGTGAGTTTTTTAAGAGAGGTTATAACTATGGATTTGTTTAAAAAATGTTATCAATATGATGCTGCAAAGATTGCACGTAAGGGTGGATATTATCCTTACTTTCATGAACTTACAAGTAAACAAGATACAATCGTACATATGGAAGGCAAAGAAATGATTATGATTGGATCCAATAACTATCTTGGATTAACATCTCATCCAGAAGTTATTCAAGCCTCAATCGAAGCTACTTTGAAATATGGTACAGGTGTCTCAGGATCAAGATTTTTAAACGGAACACTTAATCTACATAGAGAGTTAGAGAATGAATTAGCAGAATTTCTTCATAAAGAAGATTGTTCTATTTTTGGTACCGGATTCCAAAGTAATCTGGCTATTATTTCAGCAATTGCTGGTAGAAATGATATTATTTTTTCTGACAAAGAAAATCATGCCAGTATATATGATGGTACAAAACTAAGTTATGCTGAAGTGATTCGTTTTGAACATAGCGATATGAAAGATTTAGAAGAAAAATTAGCAAAAGCACCTGAAAACAAAGGGAAACTTATTATTACTGATGGCGTTTTTTCGATGAGTGGAGATATTGCTAAACTTCCTGAAATCGTTAAACTTGCTAAACAATATGGTGCAAAAGTCATGGTTGATGATGCACATGGTTTAGGCGTTATGGGTGAAGGTGGTCGCGGGACTGCTGAACATTTTGGGTTAGAAAAAGAAGTTGACATTATCATGGGCACTTTCTCAAAATCACTAGCAAGCCTTGGTGGCTATATGGTTGCTGATCATGAAGTCGTCGAATACATTAGACATAATTCACGCCCTTATATATTTTCTGCAGCAATTACACCATCAAATACAGCTGCAGCACTTGCAGCTCTGCGTATCTTAAAAAAAGAACCAGAACGCGTCAAGGCTTTATCAGATATTGCTGAATATATGCGTCAAGGATTAAAAGCGCGTGGTTTAAAAATTAGAGATTCAAAAACTCCTATTATTCCAATTTTTACGTATACACCAATGAAAACATTGCTTGCATGTAACCAATTATTTGAACACGGTGTTTATGTAAACCCCGTTATTCCACCAGCTACTCCAATTGGTGAATGTTTAATACGTACAAGTTATACGGCTACACATACAAAAGAACAAATGGATGCTGCAATTAATAAGATTGCTGAAGTCTTAGAAAGTTTGGAAGGATTTGAGGAATAAAATGAAGGTTATTGTTATCACGGGTGCATCATCCGGTATCGGATTATCTATTGCACAACATTTAAGTCAAAAAGGACATAGTGTTTACGGCATTTCTAGAAGTAAAATTCATGAAAAAAACGTAAAAAGCATTCAAGCAGATGTCACTGACTATAATCAATTAAAAGAAGCATATCAAGGTATTTTTGAAATAGAAGGTCGTATCGATGTTTTAATCAATAATGCAGGTATGGGTATTTCAGGTACGATTGAAGATACATCTAGTGAAGATGCAGCTTATATTTTTAATGTTAATTTTATGGGTGTTTTTAATTCAACAAAAGCAGCACTTCCTTATTTAAGAGAAAGTGATTATGGGAAAGTACTGAACATCAGTTCTGTTGCAGCAAGATTATCAATACCCTTTCAAGCATTTTATAGCAGTTCAAAAGCAGCAGTAAATTCTTTTTCAGAAGCATTAGCTAATGAAGTAGCACCACTTAAGATTCAGGTCTGTTCAATTATGCCTGGAGATATTAGAACGGGATTTACTAAAAATCGTAAGAAAAACGAAATTGAAAGTCCTGAATATAACGGACGAGTTGATCTATCAGTTGCGGTAATGGAAAAAGACGAAAGAAATGGTATGGACCCAGAGTCTGCAGCAAAAGTAGTCAATAGATTAGTTCGAAAAAGACGAATTCCTTTATATAAAACCGTTGGTTTTAAATATAAAGTCATTGTCTTACTTGCAAAATTATTACCAGCTAAACTTGCTAATCATATTGTAGGTTCAATATACGCATTTAAAAAAGGAAAATAGCATGAAGATTAATGAAAACACGATGATTAAAGCAATTATGGCGGGTGTCTATATTGGCATAGCAGGCATTGTTTATCTAAGTCTAGATAACCATATCATAGGGGCACTACTTTTTAGCTTTGGACTTCTTGTCGTTGTTACTAGAGGATACTTTTTATATACGGGTAAAGTTGGATATGCGCTACCTTACGAGAAGGGTTACCTTATTATATTATTAAAGACATTACTTGGTAATATCATGGGAATTGCAGCCGTTGCATTTTTATTTAGATTAACAGGGATCACTTCAATAGTGACAGCTGGACAAGATCTGTTTGTAGCAAAAATTGGAAATCAATGGTATGAAACATTAGCTTTAGCAATTTTTTGTGGGATGATGATGTATATCGCTGTTGATAGTTTTAGGAAGGTTTCTAACGATCGAGCTAAAGTAATCATCTTAATGTTTGCAGTAATGATTTTTATCCTATCTAAGTTTGAGCATAGTATTGCAAATATGTTATATTTCTTTTTAGGTGATGTGTATACGTTAAAAGCAATACTTTACCTGTTCTTGATGATTATTGGAAATGCAATTGGTGCGATTATGCTTAATTTAGTAGAAACAAAACTTAAAAAATCAGTTTAGAATAAAAATAAAGAAATACATCTTGATGATGCGGAGCTATATTTAGCTTCGATTTTTATTTATTTCGCAATATTTACATTAAAAAAGTTGACATTAAACGAGACTTATTATATAATAAATACGCTGTGTTAAATACACGTAAGAAATACTATCTTTTTGGCTCAATAAAGCCAAAAATAATTTTTTAAACAAAAAAAGAAACACTTGGATATGTGTTAGAAGAAAGGAGAACTACAAATGCCAACTATTTCACAACTTGTAAAAAACGGAAGAACAGACAAAAAGTACAAATCTAAATCACCTGCACTAGGCTATGGTTTCAACAGTCTACACAAAAGTGAAAGTGACTACACTTCACCTCAAAAACGTGGTGTATGCACACGTGTTACTACAATGACACCTAAGAAACCAAACTCTGCTCTACGTAAGTATGCCCGTGTTCGTTTAAGCAACCAAACAGAAGTAACAGCCTACATCCCAGGAATCGGACATTCACTTCAAGAGCACAGTGTGGTATTAATTCGTGGTGGTCGTGTAAAAGACCTTCCAGGAGTTCGTTACCATATTGTACGCGGAACACTTGATGCTTCAGGCGTCGCAAACCGCAAACAGTCACGCTCTAAGTATGGCGCTAAGCGTCCTAAAGCTGCAGCTGCAAAGAAATAAGTACTCAACATAAACTAAAAATAATCTATGGAAATGAAAGGAAGAAGGTGAACTCATGCCACGTAAAGGACATATAGTAAAACGAGACGTTTTACCAGATCCAATATATCAATCAAAACTTGTAACTAGAATAGTTAATACAATTATGATTGATGGTAAAAAAGGCACTGCTCAAGGTATTTTATACGGAGCATTTAATCGTGTCAAAGATGCTACAGGACGTGAACCCATTGAAGTGTTCAATGAAGCATTAAATAATATTACCCCAATATTAGAAGTTCGTTCACGCCGTATCGGTGGTCAAAACTACCAGGTACCTACTGAAGTAAGAGCTTCAAGAAAAACAACATTAGCGTTGAGATGGTTAATTAATTACGCACGCTTGCGTAATGAAAAAACCATGGAAGAAAGACTTGCGAAAGAAATTATCGATGCATCTCAAGGTTTAGGAGCATCTGTGAAGAAACGTGAAGATGTACACCGCATGGCTGAAGCAAATAAAGCATTTGCTCACTATCGCTGGTAAGTAAGGAGATTAAATCATGCCTCGTGTATTCCCATTAAATAAAACTCGCAATATTGGCATTATGGCCCATATTGATGCGGGTAAAACGACAACGACCGAAAGAGTTCTTTACCATACGGGTAAGATTCATAAGATCGGTGAGGTTCACGATGGTGCTGCTACAATGGACTGGATGGCTCAAGAGCAAGAACGTGGAATTACAATTACATCAGCTGCAACAACAGCTTATTGGAAAGAACACCGCGTTAATATCATTGATACTCCGGGTCACGTTGACTTCACGGTTGAAGTATCAAGATCTCTTCGTGTACTAGATGGCGCAGTTGCCGTCTTAGATGCTCAAGCTGGTGTTGAACCACAAACAGAAACCGTTTGGAGACAAGCTACAGAATATAAGGTCCCAAGAATTGTTTACGTTAACAAAATGGACAAAATTGGTGCAGATTTTGCACGTTCCATTAAAACGATGCATAATCGTTTAGGAGTAAAAGCATACGCTATTCAGTGGCCAATTGGCGCTGAAGCTGATTTTAATGGTATCGTTGATATCATTGAAAGAAAAGCATACCTCTATGACGGATCCGCTGATGAAGTAAGTCAAGTAGTACCCATACCAAAAAATTTGGTTGAAATCGTTGAACAAAAAAGAGAAGAATTGATTGAAGCTATTGCTGATTTTGATGAAGATTTAATGAATAAATATCTTGAGGGAGAATCCATTGGTATTCCCCAAATTAAGGCAGCTATTCGTAAAGGCACACTTGCTGTTAAATTTTTCCCAGTGATTTGTGGAAGCTCATTCAAAAATAAAGGTGTCAAATTGATGTTAGATGCTGTTGTTGATTATCTACCAGCACCAACTGATGTTGCTGCTGTTGTTGGAATTAACAGTCACGGCGAAGAAGTTTTAAGACATCCAAGAGATGATGAAAAATTTACCGCACTAGCATTCAAAGTAATGACTGATCCTTATGTTGGACGATTAACATTCTTTAGAGTCTACTCAGGACAAATCACTTCCGGTTCTTATGTTTTAAATACAAGTAAGAACAATAAAGAAAGATTTGGACGTGTGCTTCAAATGCATGCAAACCATAGAGAAGAAATAAAAGAAGTATATACGGGAGATATTGCTGCTGTTGTTGGATTGAAAAATACAACAACCGGAGATACGTTAGCTGCTGAAAGAGATGATATCATTTTAGAGTCGATGGTATTCCCTGAACCAGTCATTAATGTCGCTATTGAACCTAAAACAAAGCAAGACCAAGACAAGATGACGATTGCACTGATTAAACTTGCTGAAGAAGATCCAACATTTAAAACGTTTACTGATCATGAAACAGGACAAACGATTATTGCGGGGATGGGTGAACTCCATTTGGAAATCATTGTTGACCGCATGAAAAGAGAATTCAAGGTAGAAGCTAATGTTGCTGAACCTCAAGTATCTTATCGTGAAACTATTTCTGGTGAAGCTGATATCGAAGGAAAATTCGTTCGTCAGTCAGGTGGACGCGGACAATATGGTCACGTTGTTATTAAATTTGAACCAAACCCAGGCAAAGGCTTTCAATTCGTGGATAAAATTGTTGGTGGTGTTATTCCTAGAGAATATATTCCAGCAGTTCAAAAAGGGATAGAAGAAGCTCTACCTAATGGTATTATTGCAGGTTATCCTGTTATTGATATTAAAGCAACTCTACATTATGGATCATATCATGATGTTGACTCCTCTGAAATGGCATTTAAGATTGCTGCATCAATGGCGCTTAAAGAAACCAAGACAAAGGCTCATCCAATTCTATTAGAACCTATCATGGATGTTGAAGTTGTTGTTCCTAATGATTATGTAGGTAATGTTATTGGTGATTTAACATCTAGACGTGGTCGTTTAGAATCTCAAGAAGGACGTGGTAATGCTGTAGCTATACGCTCAAGCGTACCTTTATCCGAAATGTTTGGATATGCGACATCACTTCGGTCAAACACTCAAGGACGTGCAACATTTATGATGCAATTCTCAAGATATGAACGTTGTCCAAAATCAATTATGGAAGAAATTATTAAAAGACGCGGAACGAATTAATCCGCTTGCAAAAATGTATATTTTAATATACAATGATTATGGTTAAACAAAAAAATATAGATAAAAAATAAAAAATAAACTTATTATAGGAGGAACTATTTAAAATGGCAAAACAAAAGTTTTTAAGAAATAAACCACATGTTAACGTAGGAACTATTGGCCACGTTGACCATGGTAAGACAACTTTAACTGCTGCAATCACTACTGTATTTTCTAAGCAAGGTTTAGCATCAATTAAAGATTATGCATCTATCGATAGTGCACCAGAAGAAAAGGCTCGCGGTATTACTATTAATACTGCGCACGTTGAATATGAAACACTTAAACGTCACTATGCACACGTTGACTGCCCAGGACATGCTGACTATGTCAAGAACATGATTACTGGTGCTGCTCAAATGGATGGTGGAATCCTAGTTGTTTCTGCAGCAGATGGTCCTATGCCTCAAACAAGAGAGCATATCTTACTTGCACGCCAGGTAGGCGTACCTAAGTTGGTTGTATTTATGAATAAATGCGACATGGTTGATGACGATGAATTACTAGATTTAGTTGAAATGGAAATTCGTGAACTATTATCAGAATATGAATTCCCAGGAGATGACATTCCTGTAATCCGTGGATCTGCTTTATTAGCTCTTAATGGCGACCCTAAATGGGAAGCTGGCGTTCAAGAATTAATGGATGCTGTTGATGAATATATTGATGATCCTGTTCGTGAAACTGACAAACCTTTCTTAATGCCAGTTGAAGATGTATTCACTATTACTGGACGTGGAACAGTTGCTACTGGTCGTGTTGAACGTGGACAAATTAAAGTTGGCGATCCTGTTGAAATCGTTGGTATTACTGATACTAAACAAACAGTTGTTACTGGTGTTGAAATGTTTAGAAAATTATTAGATTTTGCTCAAGCTGGAGATAACATTGGTGCACTTCTTCGCGGTATTAACCGTGAACAAGTTGAACGTGGTCAAGTTTTAGCTAAACCAAAATCTGTACACCCTCATTTTAGATTTGAAGCGCAAGTTTACGTGCTTTCAAAAGAAGAAGGTGGACGTCATACTGCATTCTTCTCAAATTACCGCCCACAATTCTATTTCCGTACAACTGATGTTACTGGTGTAATTACACTTCAAGAAGGTACAGAAATGGTTATGCCTGGTGATAACACTGTAATGATTGTTGAATTGATTCATCCGATTGCTATCGAAGAAGGAACTAAGTTCTCAATTCGTGAAGGCGGACGTACTGTTGGTGCTGGATCAGTTGTTAAAATTCTTGAATAGTATTGATGATTATTAAATT
>JAFGTI010000131.1 GCA_016934175.1 Acholeplasmataceae bacterium
TGGGCACTGCTTTCATCACTTCCTCAACTTGGGGCAAAAGATGAAGACTTATATTCAATTGTCGGTACACCACCCTCACTTTTTACTAAAGTTAAAGGAGATGCTTTCGCACAGCGTAGTACGTGTCCTATGAAAATTGATTTTGTGAAAGAACCACCACTATTTAAAATATCAGAAACACATTATGCGAAAACATGGTTATTAGATCCTCGCGCTCCAAAAATTGAGCGTCCAAAGATTATTGGTCAAATTTCAAAACGAGTTTCTGAAATCTATTCTGGGAGGGACAAATAATGAATGCATTAATCAGTAAATTTAGAAAAAAAAACACTCCCCCAAAAGTTGTTTATCCTCAGAGTATGCCTACCATTGATCCAGTGAATGGCAGAGAAATATTGCTTGAAGTAAAAGATGTTGATATTTACTTTAAAGTGGGTCGTAGAACTGTAAAAGCATGTAATAAATTGAATTTTAAAATATATAAAGGTGAGACATTCGGCCTTGTTGGTGAATCTGGTTCAGGTAAAACAACAATTAGCCGTGCAATTATTGGGATTAATCGTCTGCACAATGGAGCGATTTATTTCCACGGTGAAAATATAGGAAGAAGATTAACAAAAGCAGAGCGCATGAAAACAAAGCACAGCATTCAGATGATTTTCCAAGATCCTGCTGCTTCACTTAATGAACGCGCAAATGTTGATTATATTATTTCTGAAGGTTTATATAACTTCAAGCAATTCACAGATACTGAAGATCGATTAAAGAAAGTATATAAAATGTTGAATGAAGTTAGTTTGCTTCCAGAACATCTTTCCCGTTATCCTCATGAATTTTCAGGCGGACAACGTCAACGCATCGGCATAGCACGTGCACTTATTATCGAACCAGAACTTGTTTTAGCAGATGAACCTATTTCTGCTTTAGATGTTTCTATTAGAGCTCAAGTGCTTAATCTTCTTAAAAAGCTTCAACGTGAGCATGATTTAACTTACTTATTTATTGCTCATGATCTTTCAATCATTAAGTACATTTCTGATCGCATCGCCGTCATGCACCAAGGGTACATAGTTGAAATTGGTGATGCTCATGATATATATTCAGAACCCATTCATCCTTATACAAGAGCTTTACTTACAGCTATTCCGCAACCTGATCCTAAATCAAAAGGTGATCGTGTAAAAATTGTATATAAAAAGGGTAGCATTAACTATGAAGAAAATGAACTTATTGAAATCAAACCAGGTAGATACGTTCTTGGAAATAAGGAACTTTTAGAAGAATGGACCAAACAGTAAAAAGTACTTTTTAAGTACTTTTTTTGGAGGTAAATGATGAGAAAAAAAATAGTAATGATTTTAATACGTATCTTTATTCCACTAGTATTAGGAATAATTATCTATCTTTTCTCAAGTAGTTCACTATATATTGAAATGACTTTTCTTTTATTTGGATTATTTGGGTTTATGAGTTGTATAAGCAGAAGGAATCGTTTTGATCGTAAAAACCTGAAAAACTTAGGAACGACAAAACCTGATAAAGCATCAGATGAGTATTTTGAATTTATTCAAATGCAACATGTTGCATTCATATCATCAGTGATCAATATTGTTTTATCATATCTTACATTTATTACTATAGGTACGTTATTATGAAAAAAATACTCAATAGAATCTATATAAACTATCCCATACATTTCCAATCTTATGAAGAGATAGGAAATGAATATGAGTTTGAATTTCATAATCAGACAAAACAAATGATTGAACAGATTTCAGTGCGATCAGGCAGAATTGATATTGATTTAGATATTCACTCGGATGAAGCGACGATTAAGGCGAGAATTCATAAAGATTCCTTTGTTATTGATCATTTTTTGGTCTATATTCAACATGTTACAATTGATCATAAAAAATATTTAACTAAAGATTATGAGCAAGTAATCATTGTTCCACCTCAAAGTGTTTATTCACTTCGATATGAGCGATTCCTTTACCAAGAAAAAATTTCTGAGCATATTGGAAGACCACGTAAAGAAATTAAGTTTATTGCTGAGGAAAATCCATATTATTGGAACTGCGTATGTGGACAACACAATATGAATGGCACAGATACTTGTCAATCATGTGGGATTAGCAAAGAGGCATTATTATCTACTAAAATTGATTTTCAAAAAGAGGTAAAACTAACTCAAAATATCGTCACGACACATAAAAATCTCTTTATATGGCTAATATTAATGTATGCTACACAAATAGCTTATGAGTCATTAATGGGCGAATTCCTTTTTGACAATGCGATTAAAAACAGCTTTTTTGGCATTTTTAATCGTTTGATTTTGCCTGCATATCTTGCTTTCGCTTTGATCGCAGTTATTCGCTCACGACTGAAATATAAAAAGAAGACCACATTCTTACTTATCTCAATCAATACATTAATTTATGCTTATCTTAATCTACTTTCTATTTTTTATTTCATAGGAACAAGTTATAATCTTATATTCTTATTCACATTAAATTTAGGTATTTTAGGTATTCTTGCATATTCAATTAAAATCAAATGGAATAATATCTTTATTCGTGGACTAGCTGCTTTTGCTGTGATTGCATCTTTGATTGTCATCTTTGAATGGGGTATTTATGGGAAGTATGATTTAACAGTACAAGCCAATGGTCTTTATCTTAATGCTGAAACTGATGAGATTGATTATACGGTACCTGAATCGATTGGTGGAATCAAGGTTGCTGAGGTAGCTTTTCCATTTTACCGTGAATTCGATATTGAAAACTTAACGATTAGTCGCTATATCGAAAAAATCTATTTTCGTTCTGCTATCGTTCTTGATGATTTAGAAACTGTAAATGTTGTACCAGATAATCAGAATTTTTATGTTGAAGGTAATGTTTTATATAATATAGATGGCTCAATTCGCATTGTTCCTACTAGTATTGAATCTATTTATATTGATGATCAAGTTGTTCTTTCAGGACCATTTAAGGATTTAATTAATTTGAAAACTATCACAATTGGAAGTCACGTAAAAGACATAGAAGCTGAAGCTTTTATGAATGCTTATAGTTTGGAAACATTAATATTTGAAGACGAAAGTCAATTGAGATTTATAGGTAGAAGAGCTTTTAGTAATTGTCTTAGTTTGACGTCTGTAGAAATACCAATTTCCGTTGATAAAATGGGTGTTGGTGTGTTTGAAGGGTGTACTAGTATAGAATCTCTCGTGATGCCTTATCTTGGAGAAGAACGAGAATATACGGATATCCTTTTTGAAAGTCAAGATGTATTAACATATCAATTTGGAAGCAAAACCTATTTAGATGATTTTTTGATTCCTGAGAGTTTAAAATATGTTGAAATCTATGATATTGATCGGATACATAATGTTACCTTTTTTAGAGCTAAACATATTGAGCAGATTGTCCTTACCGGTGATTTTGCTTATTTAGGCATTAGAAGTTTCTATGGTTGTGAATCTTTAGAAGAACTGATTATTCCTTCGGGTATTGAAACCATTAGTTTATCCGCATTTGAAAACTGTCTGAATTTAGGATATCTCGTTATACCTGCAACAGTAACGAAAGTGGAAAGAAATGCATTTTTAAATGCTGGACTAGATGTTGTTATCTATTTAGGTGATATCAATGATTTAGAAATATCTCCAATTGGTAATAGTGCATTGCTTGAAGCTTTAGGTTTGGCATAATAAGATAAATAAATATTTCTAAAAGTTGAAATAAGTATTTGGCAATTATGCTGAATACTTTTTTACTTAATGAGGCGTAACCTTGAATATTTATTCGTATTTATATAAATAAGTGCTTAATAATATAATTAATTGGGATAACTCATGTAAAAAACCTTTGGTTTATTGTAAAAATCGTCTCGCGTATGATATAATATATTAAAATATGATTAAAGAAAGGAATAACTTATGTTTAAGAAGATAATAGTTTCAGTTGTTTTATTGACTAGTGTCCTCCTTTTGGTTGCATGCGGTACTACATCGTATACTGTAACCTTTGATTCACAAGGTGGAACCTCAGTAGATGCTATTGTAGTTGAGAAAGGGTTAGCAATAGAAGAACCCACAGATCCTACAAGAGAATCTAGTGATTTAGAAAGTGCTTGGAGTTTTACCGGATGGTATACTAGTGCAAGCGCAGAAGCAAGTACATTGTTTGATTTTGCTTCAGTGATTGAAGCAGATACTACATTATATGCTGGTTGGACTCAAAATATTGTTGTACGATTCAACACGAAGACTACCGCAACTGTTGTTCCTGCGTATTTACCTGTTGGCGGAGGATCAGTCACTGAACCTACAGCTCCAACAAGAACAGGTTACACATTTGGTGGATGGTTTTTTGGTAAACCAGGATCTACTTGGTTAGAACCAAATGCAGTTGAATTCCCATTAGCTGTAACAGAAGCTACACAGTTATATGCTTATTGGATTCCAGTTGACTCTTCTGCAGTAAACTATACAGATGATGAAACTTACAAGAATTCATTTACTGAATTAACTGCAGATCCAATATTGAACCCACTTACATATCACTGGAGTCATGAAAATACATTAATGGGTTATATTTCTACTCCATTATATGGAACAGACGTTAACTGGGATCAAGCAATTGAAGATGGTCTTGTTACTGCTAAAGGCGATTTTTCTTCAATAGATGAATCAAATATTGGCGCATTATTAAGAGAAAATGTTAAATATGGTGCTGCAGAATATCCAATTGCTGTTGGTGGTGAATTTGATGGCGAATCTGGTGTTGACCAAAATGGTAAATACAGTGAAGCAATTTCAAGAGAAATTTCTGCTTATTCTTACGTTTATACATTAAGAGATGATATTTATTGGGAAGATGGTACAAATGTTACAGCCCAAGATTATTATTATAGTTATTTCCAATATATCGATCAAACTCAAAACAACTTTAGAGCATCATCTTATTATCCAAATGCTGATAGAAGTTCAGGATTAAAAGTTGTAGGTTCTAGAGGTTATTTCTTACAAGGGACTGAAATTGGTTTAGGTGAAAGTGCTGCTAACCCACTTACTGGTGACTATGGTTATGCGAAACTTACTACTTATGCAGGTCCAAATCCTGCTGCAGGATATGAAGCTTATGCAGGTGATTATTTAGATGAGCTCTTTGGTGCAAGTTTAAGCCGAGATTTATATATAAGTTTAGATGATTTCACAGCTTCTGGATATACTCTTGGTGATGAAGGCGTTTCATTGACTCCTGAACTTACTGCACTTTATGGATTAGGTGCTCATTGGCTAGTTGATTTAGACTTGCGTACTGATGTTGTAGCGAACCCAAATTATGTTGGTGCCAAAGGTGATACTTGGCCAGCAGTTGAAAAATCAGAAGTTGGTTTTGAAGTAACTGGCACATATACATTTAAAATGACATTTGAAGTACCACTTTCACATGCTTCAGCAATGAATGCTGGTGATTTCAACTTAGTACATCCTGCTACTTATGCAGCTAGTTTGGATGAAAATGGTACAAACTCTACTTATGGTACAAGTCAGACTCCACCATTAAGTTATGGTCCATATGTCTTAAAGACATGGGATGTTAATCAAAAGATGGTGTTTAATAAGAATTATGATTCATTTATGCAACAGTTTTTTAACTATAAAGCAATTTCATTTGAATTCTATCCAGATGTAGATTCAAGAATGACTGCTTTCGCTCAAGGATTGTTAAGTTCTACTGGATTAAACCAAACATATTATAGTACTTACTTAGAAAATCCAAATCTAAAGAGTTATTATAATGGATATCCACA
>JAFGTI010000132.1 GCA_016934175.1 Acholeplasmataceae bacterium
TAAATAAGTTATTTTTCCGAAAGTGAAGTATCTATACTTTTTTAGAATTGTGGTGATTGAAGGTTTTAGTGGAAAATCCGGCGTTAGTGAGCAACCTATTTCGGTTTAAAGTGAGCAGTTCATAGAAAAGTAAATTGTAAGTCAGGTTTGAATTGACATTGTGTTGTTTACATGCCGGTATATGGTGCTCAATCATTTCCGGAATGGCTTGCCCAGTTGATCCGGAATGAGGTGCTCTGTGTGATCGAAATTTCCAAGCTAGATGGCTAAAGTTCATTTTGTATCCTCCTGGTTTTGTGTGTCAAAACAAATTTATACAGGAGGATACTTTTTTCAAAATGGTATATAAAGTATCCCCATTTTTTATTTTTTCACTTGATAATTTCCCCTCTGATCCATTTAATGAGAAAAACAAATTTTCAAACCTTGATTATTGGGGTATGTCCAAGGTAAATTAAATTGACTTTGGCTTTTTCGTTTAATATCTTTGTTTCAAGTTATATCAAAACTAGATGCTAGGCCCAGTTTCCTGTCGCAGGGGACTAACTCCAAATCTTCGGAGTACCTTAATTTTAGAAATACATAATGGATCCTTTATGACGAACAGTGGATGTTCGGCATATGTCATGTTTTCAGTAGTTTATAATACGATTAAAGTAGCTTAACGAAGGTTACGCATTCTTAAGACCGAGTTATAAAGAACTGAAAATTTACAATTAATAATCAGTGGATTTTAATTGCCTGTTAATGATTCAATTCTTTTTTATTAACTAAAATCTCTTAACCATGAGAACAAGGAAAGTTCTGATCTTATGCCTTTTTATGGGCATGGGATCAACATTGCTTTATTCACAGCAAAGCAGTAAACAAGATGATGTTACAATACTTGGTGAACCAGCTCCAGTAACCGATAATATGAATGGAAAAGTTCAGAAGGTCGTTTTTAAATTTTTCTGGGGCACGGGTACTGGTGAAAATATTAAAAAAGGTAATCCTATTACTACGTTGGAGCGTGATTCATTGGGATGGTTCTATGACTTTGAAGCCATGTTTGATAAGATCGGAGACCATATTATTACCTATAATACACTTGATGATGAAGGTAATCCCGTTGATAAATATCAATTTATCAGGGAGAAAGGTAAAATTGTCAAATCAAAATGGTTGATGGGCAAGGACAATAAAATGGGAATACTTGGTTATTCAAAAGGGGATGATGGTTATACAAAGTTTTATTATGACAAAAATGGATTTGAAGTATCCAGAGAAGATTATAGTAATGTTGGTGATAAGCTTTTGTATAAATTCCCTTTCAAAATTAACGAGCATGGTGAGAAGATCGAAGGAAAAGCACTTGATGGCCAAGGAAATCTATTATTTAGCTGGACGACTGAATATAATGGAAAACACCAGGAAACAGGAGGTAAAAATTTTGATAAGGATGGAAAGCTGACTGGCTCATATAAAATATTATATAATGATAATGAGAAAATATCAGAATTTACTCGTTATGATAAGGACAATAAAGTCAGAAGAATTGGCAGGTATACATATCTAGAATATGATTCTAAGGGTAACTGGATAAAGTGTGGTTTAGAGTATGGTCCTTATACTACATATGCCGAGAGAACGATAACCTATTTTTAATTAAACTCTTATAATCACATATGCTCGATTAAATATTCTTGGGGATATGATATCAGCGGCATTTCCTCCTTCCTACTTTTGACTATCACATCAAACGTAGCACAATGCCGCAAGACATTCAAACTGGATACGTCACCATTACAAGGAACTATTGATTATAATTTATTAATATATTGATAATTGTCTCCATAAATACCGCATCAGTTTATGTTTGATGATGCTATAATTTATGTAGTGAATTAAAGAAACTTCTCAATGTTATTCTTCATTGTTTTCTTGCCATGATTCGTGGATATGTATTATTTTCCATACACCATCTTCTTTTTTCCATAATAGTGATGCAAGAGTCTTCGAATCTTTTATTTGTTCTCCACTTTTAAACAATATATCCCAATTTGCTATACTCGTTAAAAGTACCAAGTCAGGAGATAAAACAGTAGTATTGATATCCACAATTTTAACCTCTTGACTTTCCCTTAATGAAAACTTATATGTGACAGAATCTCTCCATTCTTTGAATGTGGGAAAATAGTTTATCAATGAATTAACTGAAATAAAATTATCCTTACTATAAGGTTGTGACCATTTTTCTATATCTAACGAACTTAAATCAGATACAACGTTTCTATACTGATTTTCTACCTCAGAAATAATTGTTGCTTTTTGTTCATCGGTTAATTCAGTACTTTGGTTACTACAGGAAACTCCTGATAGCAAGACACAAATGATTAATGGCAATACCTTTTTCATGATTTTGGGTTTTAGTGAATAATCAGGACTTATTGATACCCTAAATTTACACCATAAAATAATGAAAGTCAAGTATTTTCAAACAGCCGAATAGTGTTCAGTTATTTATATGATATAACGCCACACTACTCCCCATCAGATGTAGCTCTAAGTTATTATGTGGTGAAAAAAAGAATAATTTGACTTTGACTTTTTAGTGGCGTAACCTTCAGATAAAGAATAAATTCAGATTTAAACACTATTCTTCAATAGGATTTGTTTGTACTGATTCATGTAGATGAATAATTTTCCAACATTTTGCTTCCTTTTTCCAAATTACTGTACCGTGATGGGTGAAATTGAATTTTTCTCCACTTTTTAATGAGTTTATACCCGAAGATGACCTTGTAACAAGAGCCAAGTTTGGAGCAAGTGGAGTAATTCTTAATTCAAGTGACTCATATGACCGACTTTCTAATCCCGACCACCAATTTGCAACAGAATCTACCCATACACTGCGATTATCAAAGAATTCAATACCTGAATTGACTGAAATAAAATCATCCTCACTCCAATATTCGGACCATGTGTCAATATCTAATTGGTTAATAGTTGACATAATTCCTTGCTGCTGACTGTCCACTTCATCAACGATGGTTGCTTTTTGCTCATCGGTTAATTCAGTGGTTTGCTCTGTGCAGGAGATTCCTAATAATAAAATACAGGCTAGTAATGGAAATACTTTTTTCATGATTTTGGGTTTTGGTGAATAATGACTAATTGATACCCTTAGTTTACACCATAAAATAATTTAAGTCAAGTATATTCAAACAGTTGAATAGTGTTCAATTATTCTATATGATATACAACCACACTCTTTTTCATCAGATGTTGCTGTAAAAAAGAATTATTTGACTTGTTTTCCATTGTGTCGTACCTTTAATAAGTAA
>JAFGTI010000023.1 GCA_016934175.1 Acholeplasmataceae bacterium
GCAAGACATTTCACACCATCATTAACAACCATAGCACAGGATCGTAAACTACTTGGTGAGACAGCTGCAAAAATGTTAATTCATTTAATTGAGTCTCCAGAGGACGAAATAAGCGAAATTATTACACTTCCTGTCGAACTAATTGAGAGAGAATCTACAAGGAAGTAAAAAAAAAACATATATTTCTTGAAAACGGTTCCACTATATGTTATTATATTATATATAGCATAGGGAAACCGATTTCCTTACTGTGATTTTATTTCTGCTAAGAAATTATATGATTAGGTTAACCAAAGAAGGCAAAAGACTCGAAGATTTAGTAATTGAGAATATTATTCTCATTAGGTTAACTGCTAGTCTTATAAATGCGTTATCTAATAGCATATCTATAATAGAATTCCTCACATAGTTGAAGTGACTATTGATTAGAATTATTGAAATGATATAGAAATAGGTATTATGAATCCTTTAATAGTTAGAGAAATAAACTCATGAACCTAGATATCATCATTAGTTAAATTTGGGAAATGTTATGAAGGTTTGAATTATATATTTAGACATATTAGATGTGTTACATTGATACCTAAAAAACATAAATGAAAATGAGAAGTATTTGTATACTAATCTGGAGGGTACATGCATGAATTATTCGTATGACAAAGAAGATTTTATTATAAATAACTATAATCGGCAATCTCCTTTTGCTAACTTTCTTCCTGGACTTGCAGGAAGAAAAGGAATACCACTTTGGGCTTTTTATGTAAATAGAGCTCAAGGAATAAGTAGTTTTGGTATTCATAATAAAAATCATCCAATATTAGAATTTTCACCAGCGAATAAATCATATTCAACAGTTGGACAAACAGGATTTAGAACTTTTATAAAAATTAATCAACATGTGTATGAACCATTTAAAGTAAATACACCTTATGAACATAAAATGATTGTAAGAAGAAATGAATTTACTATAGAAGAAATTAATGATGATTTAGGTATCAAAATCAAAGTCACATATTTTGGTCTTCCTAATGAGACTTTAGGTGCAATTGTAAGAAATGTAAAAATAGAAAATCTTACTACAAATAATCTAGAAATTGAATTAGTGGATGGTATTGCAGAAATATTACCTCATGGTGTAAGTAATTCCGATTTCAAAAATGTATCAAATTTACTGCCGAGTTGGTTTGTTGCAAACAACAGTGATTATGATTTTGCATTTTACACATTGAGATCATCTACATCAGATACATCTGAAGTAACAAAAGTAACACAAGGTAATTTCTTAATGGCTGCATTTGAAAACAATCTTATTAAGCCTATTGTTGATCCATATAAGATTTTCGGATATGATACAACGAAAACACTACCAGTAAATTTCATGAATAAATCGATTAAGGAATTAAATCAAGAAGTAGATGTGCAAGTAAACCAAATACCTTGTGGCTTTATTCCTTTAGAGATGAATCTTAAGGGTAATAGTGTTTTTGAGTATAATCTTTTAAGTGGTAATACACATAACATTGAGTTCTTTAACAATTTATCAAAAAAGCTAATCAATGCCGAGTATTTAGTACAAAAAAGAATCGAATCGAAGCAATTGATTGATGAATTAGTCAAAGATGTTGAAACATCAACAAATAGCGCAATTTTTGATGAGTATATTAAACAAAATTATTTAGATAATCTATTGAGAGGTGGATATCCATATAAGTTTGGGGCTCATGTCTTCCATCTTTACGCTAGAAGGCATGGAGATTTAGAAAGAGATTATAATTTCTTTAGTTTAGCTCCTGAGTTTTACTCGACTGGAGATGGAAATTTTAGAGATGTATGTCAAAATAGAAGGCTAGATTCATTTGTTCATCCATTTGTTAAAGATTTTAATATTAAACATTTTTTTAGTCTCATCCAATTAGATGGATACAACCCATTAATTATAAAACCTATGAATTATCTTCTAGAGCATAATGCGAAGGAAGATATAATTCATAAACATTTTGGGTTTGAATCGAAAATGGAGAAATTCTTCACAAGTTCATTTACACCAGGTAAACTAGTCAATTTTGTTGAAAATGAGCAGATCAATGTTTTAACTAATGAAAATGCATATTTATTAGATGTTATGAATCATTCAGTAGAGTTAATTGAGAGTGCTTTTGGTGAAGGATATTGGTCTGATCATTTTGATTACTTATATGATTTAGTAGAAGATTATTTGAGCATATATCCAGATGAAATTGATAATTTATTATTTAATACCAAAACATATAAAACTTTTGTTTCACCGGTTACAGTAGTAAAACAACAAAACAAATCGGTAATAAAAGAAGATGGAGAAATAAGACAGTATGGTTCTTTACTTCATAATGATCAACAAAAAGTTAATCAATTACAATTAGACGTACATGGTTCAAATTGGGTAAAAATCAAAGATGATGTATATAAAACAAATCTTTATACAAAAATGTTAATGCTTGTTTTAAATAAACATGCATTGATTGACCAAGATTTTTATGGTGTTGAAATGGATGGTGAGAAACCTGGTTGGAATGATGCTATGAACGGGGTTCCTGGATTATTTGGTTCCGGTGTCTCAGAAATGATAGAAGTCTTAAGAATTGTATCATTCTTAAAGGATAAGAAACACGGTCAATCAATAGAGATTCCAATTGAACTTTCAAACTTGTTAAAACAATTAATTACTGAAGATAGTTATGAAGATAGATTAAATGCAAGAGAAGCATACAGAGAAAAAGTTAGATTTGGTATTACTGGAGAATATGAAAAAGTAAATTTCGAAGAATTAGAAAAATATTTCTTTGCTCTTGAAACTAAAATTACAGAAAAAATAAAAGAATTATATGAGATAAATGATGGGATTATACCAACTTTTATCACACACGAAGTCACTCAATTTGAAGCAATTAAAAGTGATGGTCAAAGCGTTATAGGAAATTATAATTTACCAATCGTTAAACCATTGAAATTCAAAACTAGATTTTTACCAAATTTCTTGGAAGCGCCAGCAAGATTATTTAAATCGGGTTTTGACAAAAACATTTTACAGGAAATGTATAAAAACATAAAAAAATCAGAGATCTATGATGCTGAATTAAAGATGTATAAAACAAGTGCTTCTTTAGATGATGAATCTATTGAGATAGGGAGAATTAGAGCCTTCACAAAAGGTTGGTTGGAAAGAGAGAGTAATTTCCTACATATGACTTACAAATATTTACTGGGACTAATAAAATCAGAGTTATATGAAGAATTTTATGAGGAATTAAAAACTAATTTGGTTTGTTTTATGAATCCTGAAGTTTATAAAAGAAGTACATTAGAAAATTCAAGTTTTATTGCATCAACTAATAATCCGAATAAATATGCACATGGCAAAGGATTTTTTGCAAGGTTAAGCGGCTCTACAATTGAAACAATCGATATGTGGAAAGTTATGATGACTGGTGGACAACCATTTAAATATATTGATGGTGAATTAATACTAAAATTTGAACCAAAATTACACAAAGATTTCTTTAAAGAAGATGGCACATTATCATTTACATTTATGAAGGAAATTCAAATCACATATGTCAATGAAACCAAGAGCCACACTTATGATAATCTAGAAGTATCTCACTATGAAATATCAGACGGTGAAGACATAAAAATCATTAAGGGAAGCTTTATACCATCTTTTTACGCAAAAAAAGTTAGATCTGGAGAGTATAAAAAAATTAAAGTCGTATTTAAATGACAATTTGTAATAGAAGTTCATGATGAAAGTAGAAAACATTATGAACTGTCATAAAAATGATCAAGAATTTTGCCTGATTGTTTATATAGCAGTTGGTGGGTTAGATTTTAAAACTGATTAAAAGTATTTTTTTAAGAGTTAAAAATATGAAAATTTTCAGTAATGGAGATGTGTGATATGGCTAGTGTAACCTTAGAAAATGTAAAAAAAGTATACGATGACTCATTTATTGCTGTTCAGGATGTTAATCTGAAAATTAAAAATGGTGAATTTGTTGTTCTTGTGGGTCCATCAGGTTGTGGTAAGTCAACAACACTGAGAATGATAGCTGGTCTAGAAGATATCAGTGAAGGAAAAGTTTTTATTGATGATTTATTAGTGAATAAGATAGAAGCTAATGAACGAGATATTGCTATGGTATTTCAAAGCTATGCACTCTATCCACATATGAATGTATTAGAAAATATTCAATTTGGTATTAGAATAAGAGGCAAAGACAGAGAATTATGTGAAGAAACGGCTTTAGAAGCAGCAAATGTATTAGGGCTTGAACAATACTTGGGAAGATATCCTAAACAACTTTCAGGAGGACAAAGACAGCGTGTGGCTTTGGGAAGAAGTATTGTTAGAAATGCAAAAGTGATTTTAATGGATGAACCATTATCTAACTTGGATGCAGAATTAAGAGCTAAAATGCGCGTAGAACTTAGAAGAATCCACAATAAATATAAAAATACAACCATTTATGTAACACATGATCAAACAGAAGCAATGACTATGGCAGATAGAATTGTTGTTATGGATAAGGGATTCATTCAACAGGTGAACACACCAATAGAGTTATACAATAATCCTATTAATAAATTTGTTGCTGGATTTATTGGGTTACCCACAATGAACTTTATGGATGTGAAGATTAAAAATAATATATTAACTACATCAACAGGAGATTCTTTTAAATTAACAGATCAATATGAAGATGAAGAATATATTTTAGGGATTAGGCCGAGTGATGTAAGTCTTAAAGAAGTTGAGTCAAGCTTAAAAATTAAATTAACTAGTGATTTTACAGAGATACATGGATCTGGCAATATAACTCGAGGTATTTACTCAAATAATGATTTTAATTTTATGTCACAAAATTATTATGAAATAAATGAAGAAGTTGAATTGTTTGTACCTTTAAGTAAAGCATACTTATTTAATACGGAAACAGAAGTTAGAGTTAATCTAAAACTTAAATAATAAAAAAAATAGGAGAAAATTATGAAAAAAACATTTTTAATTGCAATGCTTGTTTTAATAAGTTTAATTATTAGTGCATGTAGTGGTAAAGATAAAGAGTTTAGCATCGATAGTGATGTTGAAACTACTATCTCAGTGATTTCTTGGGCGGGAGATGGTGTTTACTATGACGATATTGGGCACACTAATTTAAGTGTAGATGATTTAAAAAATCCTAAAGTAGCGTCTATGTATGCAAATGCAAAAGAATTTAATAAACTATTTCCAAATGTAAAAATTAATTATTACGGAAAACAATATGGACCAGATGATGGCGGCGTATATTGGGAAGACGAAATTGAAAACTTTAAAAACAAATATGGTGAGTACCCTAACGTAATTCCGCTTATGAATACGTCAGGTTTTATTCAAAAAGGATTCCTCGCTGACTTAAGTCGTTTTGAAGATGATATATATTATGATCAATTTAATGAAGGTCTTATGAAGCAAAATAATTTCTATGGCTTCCAAGCAGCATTACCAGGATATTTTATTCCTGCTGGAATTTTTGTTAATAATGATTTAATTGAGAATGAAAATCTTGATGAACCTAGTGTTGATTGGACATTTAATCAGTTCACACAATTAGTGACTTCTGGCCAAAAAGGTCAAGGATCAGATACGTATGTAAGTATATCAGCTATGCCAGATTGGTGGATTCAACAAGAATTTTTGTACAATCAATTATTTGATGGACCAATGGATGGAAAATACATTTCATTAAACAATGATTACACTAAGGAATTCTTTAGAGATGGTGTATCTCGTTGGTCAGATTATGATTTTTATGGTCAATCTGATGAAACATTCTTAGAGGATAATGAGAGTTGGGGAGCGCGCGCTTTTTCAAATGGGAAATCAATCATTCATGGTTCTGAACCTTGGTTTATCACTGACTTCTCGACAGCAACCGGTTGGTTACCTGGACCAAGCGGATATGACATATACCCATTCCCATCATATGCAGGAAGTGGGAACACTATTAGTACAATCACAGACCCTGTTGGAATTTTCAATTCATGTAATGATGATGGTTTATTACAGTGTAGCGCAGAAGAAGAACTTAAGATTAAAGTTGCTTATACATTCCAAGCATTCTCTTCAGTGGATACAAGAGCATGGGAAGCAAGAGTTGCTCAACAATATACAGATTCGGAAACTGGAAGCATTGAAACTGGAGTTCTAGATTCATCTTTCCCTGTAACAACTGGGGAGTTATATGATGAACAGATGGAAATTTGGTTTTCATCTCCTAGACATGCAATTTACAAAAATGAATCTATGGTAGGTTTCCAAGCAATTAATGAATTAATTAAAGCTGGAAACATTAAAGCAATCAGTGATAAATCGTATCCATGGTTCTATATTGATCCTGATTCAGGAGAGCAAAGAAGAATTTTTGAAGAATTTTTGACATATTATGCAATTGATGAAACTTATATAACGGAATCAGGATGGTATGATGCATTTGCAGCAAAATTACCAGAATGGGAAATTTTATTTAACGAAAGATTAGATGATGTATTCGAAAATATTCAAAAGGGTTTACAAACCTATTATGGATATGAAGAAAATGATGTGAGGTTTAATTAAAAAATAAAAAAACGGCGGTAAGATATGAAGAAAACTAAACTTAAATTAAATAAAGTTTTCATTATTTTAATTCTTGTAATGGTTGCTGTCATTATCATTAATGTTACATCTGATAAATCGAGATTAGTTCAGTATCAAGAAGAAGTATCGCTGAATGATTATGTTAATGCATACATGTTATTAAATAATGAACAAAATATTTCGTATCAACGCTTTCTAAATGAAAACGACATAACATATGGATTATCTGACTTAGACGCAACGCTACAAACTACTCCTCATAGCGAATTTTTTGGCTATGAAGGAGTAGTTGCGTTACTCAATAAGGAGTCTTCTGTTTCATATGCAGTTGACGTTAATATGGAGGGTCTATATTATTTTAATATTGATTACTTTGTTGATGAAGAAGTCTTAACAGATGTAATAGTGAGTATTGCTGTTAATGGCGAAACCCAATATAACGAAAGTGATTTGGTGATATTGCCACTGCAATGGCGAGATGTTTCAAAGATTTATGAAACAGATCGTTACAATGATCAGTTACCACCAAGTCATGAAAGAATCGTTGACTGGATGAATACTGATTTTTATGATAACAGATACACATCTATAGAACCCTTATTATTTAATCTAGAAACTGGGATAAATAATATTGAAATTACCACAAAATCTTTAAATGATATATATGCTGGTCAACTAAAAGTTGTGGCACCAAAGAACTTAGTAAGTTATGAAGGCTATTTAGATGCACATCCAGATAACTATCCAGTAGATACTTTGGTAGTTAATTCTATTGAATATGTATCTAAAAATTCACCTTTTGTCAGACCCGATAATGAAACAACACCGAATGCATTTCCATCAAATAACAAAAATAAAATGATTAATATATTGTCAGGATGGGATAAAGCAGGTCAAGAAATAGTATTTAATGTCGATGTAGAACAAGCTGGATTCTACAGTATTTACACCCATGGTATGGTATTTGAATATGATTTTTCAGTATTTAGAACCATTAAGATTAATGGCGAAGTGCCATTTGAAGAAGCAAGAGCTTTAGAGATTAAAGAAACAAATGAGAAATATGAAATAAATGATTTTGGATTTAAGTTTTATCTAAATGAAGGAGAAAATACAATTTCATTTAAAAATGAAGTTGGAATGTTTTCACAATCAATCGATGACCTACAGTATTTGATTAACCATATAAATGAATTTTCATTAGATGTTAAAAAGGCAAGTGGAAGTAATATTGATGAAGATCGCACTTGGGATTTTACGAATGTTATTCCTGAAACTGAGTCATACTTAACAGCATATAGAGATATGATTATTTATAATATCGTAAGATTATCGGAATATGGCAAAAAACAAGACTTATCCATTAAATTATCTTACCTTAATAGAGCTTTAAGAGTCATAGATAAAATTCTAGAAGAACCTGATGATTTACCATTATATGTTGATGATCTGTATATGGGTTCTGGTTCTGTGAATCAACTGCTTGGGGATACAATTCAGTTTATAAATAGTTCAAATTATGAATTTGATTTATTCATCATTAGTAATGAAGATCAGAGAAATTATAATGCAACTTTCATACAAAATGTTGGTTATTTTTTATCTACATTTATCAATTCATTTTCGAATGAAAAATACACATTAAAAGAAGATAGTGAGTCAATTCAGATTTGGGTTAGTAGACAAACGACATATGTTGATTTGATGCAAAAAATGATTGATAAAGATTTTACAATTAAAACAGGCATTAGAGTGGATTTATCCGTGATGCCGAATGTGGATAAATTAGTGTTATCAAGCGCCGCAGGTAATACGCCTGATGGAGCACTAGGTTTACCTTCATATGTCCCATATAAATTAGCATTAAGAGGAACGTTATATGACCTAACAGAATATGATGATTTTTGGACATACTCAGCAGATAAATTTGTCCCAGGTTCATATATTCCTTATGCAATTAATGATGGTGTATATGCAATGCCTGAGACGTTAACATTCAATTCATTAGTTTATCGTGAAGATATATTTACGAAGTTAGATTTAGAGGTTCCTGATACTTGGGATGATGTAATAGGATTATTGCCTAAACTACAAAGATATGATATGAATTTCTATTATCCTACTGCCGGAGGCGGAAGTATAAAATGGTTCTATCAAACAACACCTTTTTTATATCAAAATAATGGACAAATCTATAATGAAAATGGATATGAAGTTGATTTAACGAGTCCAGAGTCTATTAAAGGAATTGAGTTTTTAGGAAATTTATATACAACTTATTCATTGCCAGAACAAGTGCCAAGTTTTTATAATGATTTTAGATATTCAAAATTACCTGTCGGAATTATTGATTTTAATACCTATGTAACGTTAAAAAATGCAGCACCAGAAATTGAAGGTAAATGGAAATTAGCAAATTATCCTGGCACATTAAATCAAGAAACAAATGTAGTAAATAGAAGTTATGTTGGTAATGGTACAAGTGGCATTGTTTTTAAAAATTCTGATAAAAAAGATCAAGTTTGGGAGTTCATGAAATGGTGGCAAAGTGAAGAGACACAAACAACATTTGCCTATGATTTATATACAACATATGGCCCACTGTATTTATGGTTACCAGCTAATAAAAATGCAATTGCAAATTTACCTATTGATGATGATGATAAACTAATTATTTTAGAACAAATTAAATGGCTAAGAGATGTTCCTCGTACACCGGGTCAATACATGGTTGAAAGAGGACTTTCCGATATATGGAATGAGATGGTATTTAGTGGGTATAGCGCAAGATATGCTATTGATCGTCAAGTATTGATAATGAATAGAGAAATTAGATTAAAGATGACTGAATTTGGATATTTTGATGATGAAGGAAATATGATTAAAGACTATTCTATTAGAGATTATGATTATTTTTATAATAAATTCTTAGAAAATGGATTAGAGGAATAAACATGGGAAATATAGTTAAAGAAAATTTAAAAGAGAAAAAGTTTAGACTTTCTGATAAATCAAAAGATTTAATTTCCTATTGTTTTATGATTGGACCATATTTTATCATGTTTGCCACCTTCATTATTTTGCCTATATTAATTGCTATTATCTTATCTTTTACATATTTCGATACAATAAACACTCCGGAACTTATTGGGATTGATAATTATATCAATGTGTTTACAACAGATGAAGAGTTTGTTAAGAATATTTTACCTAACACACTTAAATATGCATTCATTGTTGGTCCTATAGGATTTTCACTTTCATTTTTCATGGCATGGGTTTTAGCTCAACTACCAAAAGGACCACGTAAATATTTTGCATTATTACTTTATACACCTTCAATGGTTGGTCCTATATTAGTAGCTATCCTTTGGAGAAGTATATTTAGTGGCAGTGAAAATGGATATTTAAATGCATTGCTGTTGAGTATGGAGTTCATTGATAAACCGATTCAATTTTTGCAATCACCCGACTATTTATTAAATATAATGATTTTCGTATCCTTGTGGAGTAGTATGGGTATTGGATTCTTGTCTATGTTGGCAGGTGTTCTTAATACAAATAAAGAATTATATGAAGCGGGAAAAATCGATGGTATTAGAAATAGATTTCAAGAGATATTTTATATTACAATTCCATCAATGAAACCTCAAATGCTCTTCGGTTCTGTTATGGCAATTGTTGGAGCATTCAGTATGGGTGAGATTGGTGTTCAATTATCTGGAGCTAACCCAACCCCTCAATATTCAGGTTCATTAATTGTCAATCATATTGCTGATTATGGTTACTTAAGAAGTGATATGGGATATGCTGCAGCCTTAAGTGTTATCTTGTTTTTTATAATATTTGGCTTTTCTAAACTAGGCCATATATTGTTTGCCGAAAGAAATTAGGTGATGATATGAAAGTTACGAATATTAATCCGAAAAATTTTCATGTTTCTCAGGTAAAATTCTATCTTATTTTATTACCTATTTCGATTATAATGATTTTGCCAATCATTTATATATTTAGCCAAGCTTTAAAGCCTATTGATGAACTAATATTATTTCCACCTAGGTTTTTTGTTTCAAAACCGACAATGAGAAACTTTCAGATGCTGCTAAATGCATCTAGTGAAGGTGGAATACCATTATCAAGATATATATTTAACTCTGTTATATCTGTTGTTGCAACAGTGGGTCTAACTCTACTGGTCTCTGTAATGGCTGGATACGCATTATCAAAAAAGAATTTTAAAGCAAATAAAGTGTTTTTTAAAGTTAATCAAAGCGCGTTAATGTTTGTTCCAATTGCAGTAGCTATTCCTTCGTTTATTGTAGTTTCAAATTTAGGAATTGCAAATACTTTCTTCGCACATATTTTGCCACTTGTTGCAATGCCTGTTGGATTGTTCTTGTTAAAGCAATTTATTGATCAATTACCAAACGATATCATAGAAGCAGCAAGAATTGATGGTGCTAATGACTTTCAAATAGTTATAAGAGTCATTATGCCATTAATCAAATCTGCAATAGCTACAGTCGCTATTCTTACATTTCAAATCTCGTGGGCAAACATGTCTACTTCGGAATTATATATTGATGCTGAAGGAATGAAGACATTTGCATTTTTCATGGGAACGCTAATCTCAAGAGTAGATGAAAGTATAGCAGGGCAAGGTATCGCAGCAGCAGCTGGACTGATCATGTTTTTACCTAACTTAATTATTTTCATATTTTTACAAAGCAAAGTTATGGACACAATGGCGCATTCGGGGGTTAAGTAAAATGAAAAAAATTCTTATTCTTTTATCATTTATATTTATCCTAATGCTAACCCCAATTATTAAGACAAATGCGTCTGAGAGTGAAGTATCTTCAACATATACGATATCTGCTGATGGAGAATTCATTAAAACAAACGAAGCTTATAGAACAAACCAGTACAATTCTGATTTGGGATTAGTTTACCCAACAGATTTATATTTTGATATTAACGATGATTTATATATTGTTGATTCAAGTTATATAGATCCTTTTGATGCATCTTTAAGAGGGAGAATCGTTATATATGATATCGTTTCAAAAGAAATCAAATCCCAATTACAACATGAAAGTTTTGTAAGTCCTAGTGGTATATTTGTTAGTGAGGATTTAGATATATATGTAGCAGATCCTGGCGCTTCAAAAATATTTATATTTGATAAAAATTTCAATTTATTGAACGAGTTCAGCAAACCTGATAGTATCGCTTATGATTTAGATATATTTAAGCCAAAGAAAATTGCTGTAGATAAAGGAGGGAATATCTTTGTATTAGTCGAAGGTGGTTATGGTGGAATCATACAGTTGTCAGATGCAGGTAACTTCCTTGGATATTTTTCATCAAATAATGTAATTTTTACAAATTCTGAATTAGTTAGAAAATATTTTTATGATTTGATTGGCAAAGATTTTAATGTCGTAAAAACGCCTCCTACATTCTCAAACTTGTTTGTTAATAATGATTCAATTGTCTATTCAACAACAGCTTCAAGTTCTCCAGATGGTAGGATAAAAAAACATAACACTCAAGGCATTGATATTCTCAACAACACACTATCTAGTGAACAGCTTAGTGATATTTACGTAGATAGTAATGGTATTATTTATACGAGTAGTGCTACAGGTGTAATATCTGTTTATAGTAGATATGGAGACTATATATTTCATTTCGGTTCTGGTGAGTCTTTAGATGGAGATATTGTGGGTGTTTATAGTGATCTTATTTCGTTAGCGGTCAGTTCAACTGGAGAAATATTTACAATAGATTATGAAAAATCATATTTACTATCTTATGAACAAACAAAATATTCTGAGTTGATCTTTCAAGGATTAAAATTATTTGATGAAGGCAACTATGATGAATCTACTAGAGTGTGGTCAGAAGTACTAAAATATAATCAAATGGCAAAGCTTGCATATGATCAATTGGGAAAAACTTATATATTCAAGCAAGATTATGAAAATGCAATGAAATACTTTAAATTATCTAAAAATCGCGAGTTTTATTCTCAAGCTTATTGGGAAGTAAGAAATGAGCAAATTAAAGATACATTACCCATTCTATTTTCGTCTTTATTGGCATTAGGCATATTATATGGAGTATTAAGAATAGTTAATCATAAAACGACGTATCTCAAAGATAAATTTGCTAGTATTAAAGAAAAATTGAATTATAAACATATCAAAGAAATACTATATATTAAGCATATCATAAGACATCCAAGTGATGGTTTTTATCAAATAAGAAAAGGTCGTATCAATGGGCTTGTCGCACCTACATTTTATATGTTGTTAGGGTTTGTTTCCTATGTGACATTTACAACTTCAAAAGGGTTTTTATTCCAAGTAGTAGATATCGAAAATATTAATATACTATCGCTTGTGTTAGGATATTTCACCTTATTTGCTGGATTTGTATTTATAAATTATTTGGTAACATCTATTACTGATGGTATTGCTGGAATAAGGAAAATATTTATTACAACATCTTATGCACTTGTACCATATATAATATCAATATTAATAGCAACAATTTTATCTCATTTTGCTACATTAGATGAATCGTTTTTCGTTGAGTTTATTGTATTATTAGGCACATTATGGAGTTTTTTACTCTTATTTTTAGGATCAACTATTATTCAAAATTATGATGCAAATGTAACACTCAAGAGTTTTTTGTTTACACTTCTATTAACGATTGTGACAATTATCGTCGTCTTATTTTTACAATTGATGATTTCAAACATAGTTGACTTTATATTAAATGTAATTTTGGAGGTGATTAGACTTGTCTTATAAAGTGATAATTAAAAAAATCAGTGTTTTTATACTAGCAGCTTTAGTGACTATTGTATTGAGCAATACAACAGTATTTTCCAATAGAAATACAAGTCAATCACCAGAAGAAATAACTTACACAATAGAAGAACCAGAGGATATGGAATTACTTGTTGAAAATACAAATTTTAAATTTTATTTTAGAGATTCAACTGATATTTTAGCCATATATGATAAACGTAGTGGTATAACTCATAAAACAGGTTTAGATGTCGAAGCCGGGGCTAATATAAGACTTGATTGCGATGATGCCATAGAAGATGGAGACGCAACAAAAATAAGTGAAACATGTGTTCCTATTGAAGATAAACTTAATCAAACTTGGACAGATTTTGCAAACTCATTGATAACATTAGAGTATTTTGATGATTCACTTAATGTAAAAAGAACATCTAGTGCTAGTGAAGATTATTCTAGATCTAGCCTTTCAAGAATATCAAGTGATAATCATTGGGCGCTAGACGTTAATTTTAACCGTGTTAATGTGGATATGAGAATACATCTATACTTTAGTGAAAAGGGAGTTGAATTCGAAATTAAACAGGGTCAAGTGACAGGTGATGGTGTAGATTTTATCAATAGTATCATTATTGCGCCATTTCTTGATGCACAAGGTGGTAAAACAATTGAATTCAATGGTACAGAATACAACAAAGATGATGCTAAAGATAAACCATCTAATGATGGGTATATATTTATACCAGATGGTCCTGGAGCATTATTGAGATTTAACAAAAATCAAGTGAGTATTAGTAACTATTCACAATTCATATATGGTAGAGATACTACTTCAACGATGACTTTTGCTGAAGCTGAAAAAGATTATTCTACTCCAAAACAAATGACTTTACCTGTTTTTGGAATATCATTAGGAAATGATAAAGAAGCTGCTTTTGTTGCATATGCAACAGCAGGTGATGAATACATGAAATTAGTAGCTATGCCATATAACAATCAAACCTGGTATAACTTTGCATACGCTTCCTTTGTGGTAAATGAAACATATTCTATAAAAATTGATGGAAATGACACAGGGTATTCTACAATTAGAAAAAATATAGAAGTTCCAACTTATAAAATCCAGTATCATTTTCTTGCAGGTGATGGATCAGTTGATAATTTACCAGCAAGTTATGTAGGCATGGCCTTAGCATATAAAGATTACTTGGAAGACAATGGCCTAGAAAAGAATAAAAATGATTTAGATGGAAACATCCCAATTCGAGTGGATTTCTTGATGAGTGATGTTAAAAAAGCATTGTTTGGATACGAAGATGTTGTAGTAACCAGATTAAGTGATATCGAAAAAATGTATAAAAATATGAATGATTTAGGAATTAAGAATATCAATTCAGGAATTATAGGATATCGCAGTGGAGGAGTTACCGCTGGAACTGTAGGAAAGAGTTCTGTTTCTTCTGGTATTGGTGGGAAAAGTGATATGAGATCATTGGTTGAAATAGCTTCAGGATATGATTATGATATATCATTTTACACAGATTATACATATATTACTGAATTACAATATAATTCATTATTTAATTTAGCACCTGCTAAGCACATTAGTGGAAAATATAACGCATATACAATCAAAGATTATCAAACAATTGATTTATATTACATGTTGAGAACTGATAAAGCACTTGATTGGTTACAAAATGATGTTAAGTACAGTAAGGGTTTAGATATGTCTTCAATTACAATAGATGGATTAACTAATGTCTTGTTTTCTGAATATAAAAGAGGGTTATCTAGAGAAGACAATAAAAACTTGATTACATCTGGTGTTGAAGCAATAGAAGAATTAACCATCAATGCAGTTAATCCTAACGCATATTTATTAAATTATGTAGATCGATATTTAGAGTCGCCATTATATTCTAGTCATTTTTTAATTGAGACAGATACCGTACCATTTTTACAGATTGTACTTTCATCGAATATGGAGATGTTTGGACATTATGGCAATTTTAATATTACTACATATAATGATGTATTAAGAATGATTGATTATAATGTATATCCTTCATTCATATTAACAGAACAACCTTCTTATCTGCTGGTTGATACAAACTCGTTCTTGTTCTATTCAACACAATATGATTTTTATGAACAGGAAATACAAGATGTTTATAACGAAGTAAACAATGCTTTAAAAAATGTAATTCAAGCTGACTGGATTGGTAGAGTAGTTTTGACTGATGGAGTCATTATGAATTCATATTCCAATGGAATTGATATTATAATTAATTATAATAATTTTGACTACCTTGGGACAGTCACAGTGGATTCTAACAGTTATAAGGTTGTGAGTTGATATGGCTGAGAAAAAGAAAAAAAAGAAGCTTACAAAAGAAGATAATAAAATAGCATATCTACTCCTAAGCCCGTGGTTAATCGGTAGTGTAATTTTTGTTCTTTATCCAATAGTAAGTATAATCTATATGACATTTAATAATGTATATAGCGATGTAAGAGGTTGGAACTATGATCTTGTTGGCTTGAATAATTATGTCTACGCATTCACAAATCCACTATTTTATCAAGCAGCGCTTAGTTTCATAACAGTTGTTTTAACATATTTACCAGTAATCTTGATAGCATCGTTACTCATAGCAAGATTACTCATCACAGATATTAAAGGTAAGTCGTTCTTTAGAGTTGTATTTTTCTTACCCGTATTAATACTTTCTGATAGTATCATGGGAATGCTAAATGAGTCAGAAGTAACTGGGTCACTTTTAATGGACGGAAGCGAAAACTTCATACTTGTAATGATTAATAGTTACTCACCTTTTATTTCAGAATTATTAAGTAGGATATTTTCTAATCTTATTTCGATATTATGGTTTACAGGTATACCAATTATCTTATTCATAAACGCACTACAAAAAATAGATACTTCAACATACGAAGCAGCAAAAGTTGATGGTGCAACTCCGTGGCAAACGCTTTGGAAAATCACATTACCTAGTATGAAATCAACTGCAATTGTTATTTCAGTCTTTAGTTTAGTGCAACTGGGAACTTTTAGATTGAACCCGTTATACGAATTATTAGAATCACCTTTGAGCGGCGGAGTTAACAATGTTGGTTTAAGTGCAACATATGCATTTACTTATTCGCTTATTATCTTTGTTTTTATTGGATTAATTGCTTTCATTTTACGCGAGAAGAAGGAAAAAACAGATAATGTGTATAGGCATTCAATGGCTGTCACAAGACAGAAGGAGGATGTAGAAAATGACTGAGTTATTAAACAAAACACTGCTCAAGATTAAAAAAATAAATTATTCACATTTGTTTATTTACTTGTTACTTGCAGCATTATCATTTATCTTCTTATTGCCTATCATTAAAATGATTTCAACGACTTTTATGTCACAGAGTGATTTACTTAACCCAGAAGTGACATGGATTCCAAAAGATTTTACATTGAATAATATTCTTGTTGCTATTAGAGTTATGGATTATGCAAAATCGTTATTGACTTCTATACTGTATATCGGAGTACTAGCGCTTCTTCAAACAATTATTACAGGGTTAACTGGATTTGCATTTGTTAGGTATAATTTCAAGTTTAAAAAAGCATTATATGCTTTAATAGTGATCACATTTGTTGTGCCGATTCAACTGTTCCTGATTCAAAGAGAAATAACATTTGTTGCTTTCACTGATTTAACAAGTATTAGAATGATTGGTACAATAAGACCGCAATTGTTGTTTGCAATATTAGGTCAAGGAGTGAATTCTAGCATCATTATACTTATATTTATTAACTTCTTTAAAAAGGTACCCTTTGATTTATTTGAAGCAGCAGCCATTGATGGTGCAAGTGCTTTACAAACTTTTTGGCATGTGACCTTGAAGATTTCATTATCGACAGCTATGGTTGCATTTATGTTCTCGTTTGTTTGGCATTGGAATGATACACTGATTACAAGTTCATTTCTAGGAGATAATATTAAATTATTGAATCATCAATTAGGATTATTTGATGCATTGTTCGGCAACCGTGGTGGTAATGAAAATAGTATTAATGAAGCATATAAAATGGCAGCGACATTAATAACAATGGCACCAATATTAATTTTGTATTTCATTACGCAAAAACAATTTGTTCAGGGTATTGAAAGTAGTGGTCTTACTGGTCAATAGGAGGTTTAAAATGAAAAAAATATTACTAATTTTTATTGTATTTGCGCTAGCTTTTGTATTAATTGCGTGTGAAGATAAAGAGACAAATACAGGTAATACAGGTACAGGAGTCGTTCCTATACCAGACGATACTTTCTGCAAGGATATTAATAGTGATTATAACTATGAGACCCTTGATTATCAACTCGTATGGTCTGATGAGTTTAATGGAGATGAACTAAATATGTCAAATTGGAAACATGAGATTGGTGGATCTGGCTGGGGAAATAATGAACTTCAATATTATACCGATAGATCTGATAACTCGTATGTACAAAATGGTTCTTTATTCATTAAGCTTATTAAGGAAAGCTATGAAGATAACAATTATACTAGTGCAAGACTTGTATCAAAAGATTTACAAGATTTCAAATATGGTAAATTTGAAATCAGCGCAAAATTGCCTAGAGGAAAAGGGACATGGCCAGCGATTTGGATGATGCCAACTTCAAGCTATTATGGTGTTTGGCCGAATAGTGGTGAAATCGATATTATGGAACATGTTGGATATGATTTTGGTAATGTTCATCATTCAATCCATACAGAATTTTTTAATCATCCATTAAACACCCAAAAATCGGGTAGCGATTACTATGAGAATTTAGATACTATTTTCCATAAATATTCATTGGAGTGGTTACCTGATAAATTGATGTTTTATGTTGATGACCAGATAAAGTTTACTTATGATGTTAATGCTTATGACTGTGTCAAAAAAGGACATTGGCCATTCGATAAAGATTTTTTCGTAATCTTGAACTTAGCATTTGGAGGTTTTTGGGGAGGAGCTCAAGGGATTGACTCTTCACTAACAGAAGCAACTTTTGAGATAGATTATGTACGTGTCTATCAAGACGATTCATTTAATTAGAAATAGCGGAGGATTAATATGGTCAAAAAAATTCTTTTTGTTATTGTAATGTTGATCGCAACTTTTTTCGTTATTGTTAGTACAATGTACAAGCAAACATTACAAAACATTGAGACCGTTATTAATCAAGCTATTGATACTGAGGATTATAGTGGAATACTTGCATATAATGATTATTACTATGATAATCCAATGTACTATTTAAAAAATGATGATGTTATCGTAAGTGTCCACAATTCATATGATCAGGATGTTCAGTCGCTTACTTTTATCATAATAGATAAAAATAAAATTAATGGTGATCAATCAGAATTAAAAATCACATGTAATGAAGAGTTTTTGTATACTGATATATTTTCATCTTATGAAAAAGGAAATATTTCAGTGATTACATTAACTAAAAATGGAATTGATGATTATTCATTGAATAATGAATGCAGTATTGAACTGTTTGAAAATGTTAGTATTAAATTGAGCGATGGAACTGAAGTCTTTAGTGTTTCAAATCAAATTGGATTTATCAATGATACTGACATTATTAATACAGGAACTATAGGATATTCAGAAGATGATTTATTTCATCTTCAATATCCAGATGGGTTTATAAAACCGATGATTTTACCCATATTGATATTATGGTTATCAGTCATGGCACTGGTATACATATATATAAGATTAAAAAATAAAAAAAAGGAGAAATAGAATGAAAAAGTTTTTAGGTTTAATGTTTATTGCAATGGCTGCTTTTGCTCTGGTTGGTTGTAATGATACTCCAGTAGAAGTAGAGAATTCGTTACCTGTTTTAGCTGGTATACAAAGTGAGGTAACTGTACAAGTTGGCGATACTTTTGATCCAAGAAGTGGTGTAACAGCGATGGATGAAGAAGATGGTGACATTACTTCAAGTATCACTATTACAGGGTTAGATTGTTTAGCTTTAGACACAAATAATGTGGTTCAAGCAAGTGCTGGAGGAGCGTCATGTCTTCTAGTATACAAAATTGAAGATACTGCTGGAGGAAAAGCTCAAAAGAACTCAACTGTAACAGTTGAAGTTGTCACAGATTCAGCTACAAATCTATTAGTAAATGGTGATTTTGAATTGGGTTCTAATGCGTGGGCAAACACAGATTTATCATTAGTTGACCTTCACAATGGTGCTGCAGGTTCAGCGTTAGTTAATGCTGGTGTTTTAGAAATCACTGTAACTACACCATCATGGGACGGAGGATCAGCTCCACGTGTCAATCAAGAAGGATTAGATTTTGTTAAGGGAAACACATACGAAGTTTCTTTTGATGCAAAAGCTAGTGAAGCAGCTAAAATGATGTCACAAGTTGGAGTACTACTTTCTGCTTCTCCATGGTTTACAGAATACTACTATAATGCAGATGGCGATGGTGCTTTAAAATTTGATTTGACTACTGCATGGCAAACATTCACGTATAAATTTACTGTAGTTGAAGACACAACAGATAATGGTACGATTACATTTGAGTATGGCGCTAATGCAGATGCTACAGCACCTATTACGTTCTATTTAGATAATGTAGTTATTAAAGAAGCAACTCCAGATCCAGATGATGATGCACCAGTATTCAGCGGACTAACTGCTGTGACTGTTGGTTTAGCTGATGGATTTGATCCTCTTGATGGTGTTTCATTCTACGATGTCGATACAACTTTAACAAATGATGATATCGTTATTACACATGATGGTGGAACAAATGTAACTTTAGAAACAGATGGAACTTATTCATTTAGTGAAATTGGAGAATACGTATTTACTTATGAATTAACAGA
>JAFGTI010000133.1 GCA_016934175.1 Acholeplasmataceae bacterium
GGTCAGGTCTTGATTGAAGCAGCCATAAGCATGTTTACTATGTGGGTGATGATGCTTGATGGGGATTTTCAATGTTTCACATATTTAATGAAACATCACAAGTGATGATATAATGTTAATAATGGAGGTATTACGATGAAACTGAATTTTAAGGTCTATAAACAATTAATAAACGAACCCTTTTTGACACAAGAAATCGATGGAAAAATCATAGAATTTCATTACATGAACGATACACCTTTTCTGTATCAATATGCAAGTAGAGGAAGATTTGCTATTTGGACATCAGACGCTACAAATTATCGCGTCCTAATTGAAAAAAAGTATTATGAAGCTTTAGAAGATTTCTATCAGCCAGAAGTCAATAAAATATGGTTGGAATTTCTAGAAGGAGTTAGTGGATTAAGTAAGAAAATTAACACGTGGTTTATTATCCCAACATTGATTCTTTATGTTGTTATCGCTGGATTAGCGACTTATTTATTTAAAGATTATACACTCCAAATCTTATTAGGTATGATTGTTCTCGTTGTTGTTAGCAACATGTTTCAAGGACGCTTAGTGAATAAAAAAGTACGCGAAGAAAATTTAAAAGCACAAGATAAGATCAGAAATTCAATCGGAAACGAAAGATTTGAAAGCCTTATAAAAGCACAAGAAGATCATTATCAAGAATACTTTAAATTCCAAGAAGAAGTCCAAGATCAAGAACAAACTGATCAGCTGGAAAACGAAACTATTGATGATGTAGTTGAAAATAATGAAAACGAAGAGGAAATAAAAGAAGATGGAACAAAGAGCAATTAATGCACTGCGCATCCTAGGAGTAGATGCGATTAACAAAGCAAATAGCGGACACCCAGGCATCGTTTTGGGTGCTGCACCTATGGCATATCAACTTTTTACAGAACACTTAAATATTAATGCGAAAAATCCAAAGTGGTTGAATCGTGATCGATTTATTTTATCTGCTGGTCATGGGTCCATGTTACTTTATGCACTCAATCATTTATCAGGATTCAAGATTTCAATGGAAGATCTAAAAAATTTTAGACAAATAGGAAATACACCTGGTCATCCTGAATATGGACATACCGATGGTGTGGAAACCACAAGTGGACCACTTGGACAAGGTATTTCAAATGCAGTAGGTATGGCAATTGCTGAAACGCATCTTGCCGCAAGATTTAACAAAGAATCTTTCAATGTAATTGATCATTACACGTATGTTATTTGTGGAGATGGCGATTTACAAGAAGGAGTCGCTATGGAAGCAATGAGTCTTGCTGGTCATCTAGGACTTGGCAAACTTATAGTTTTATTTGATTCTAATGATATTCAATTAGATGGTAAAGTTTCTTTAGCGTATAGTGAAAATCATCAAAAGAAGTTTGAAGCTATGGGATGGCATTATCAAAAGGTAGAAGATGGTGATGATCTAACTTTAATAAATCGTGCTATCAAAAAAGCAAAAAAAGTAGATACTCAACCCTCTATCATTGAAGTTAAAACCATTATTGGTTTTGGTACTTCAGTACAGGGAACTAGTAAAGTCCACGGAGCACCGGTTGGTATTGAAGAAGCTTCGGTCTTAAGAAAAAATCTAAACTGGAATGAAGAACCTTTTGTAGTTCCAGAAGATATCTACGCTCACTACCGTAAAAAAGTAACTTTGCGTGGTTTAAGAGCATATCGTAAATGGATTGAATTGCTTTCTCAATATCAAATGTCTTATCCTCAAGAATATACACAACTCTTATCATTTTTCGAAGGCGATATTAAGGTTAACCTCAATGATTTCAAAGATGAAACAAGCTCAGCAAAAGATGCAACCAGAAATATCAGCGGAAAAATCATTCAAAAATTATCAGGCATTTATCCCAATCTCATCGGTGGATCTGCAGATTTAACTGCATCAACTAAAGCAAAAGGTTCAGACGGTCATTTTGATAGAAATAATCGACTTGCAAGAAATATCAATTTTGGTGTTCGTGAACACGCAATGGGGGCAATAGTCAATGGTATGGTACTCCATGGAGGGTTAATGGTTTTTGGTGGTGCATTCTTCGTTTTCAGCGATTACATGAAACCTGCCATTCGTTTAGCGGCCATTATGCAAATCCCATCAATCTTTGTATTTTCTCATGATACAATTGCAGTAGGTGAAGATGGACCTACTCATCAACCTGTAGAACAGTTAACTGGTCTTAGAGCAATTCCAAATCTCAATGTTATTCGTCCAGCAGATGCAAATGAAACATTAGCTGCTTGGAAGATTGCGATGGAATCAAAAACAACGCCAACTGTTATTATTTTAACGAGACAAAATGTGATTAATCGTCAGACAACATCCTATGAGGGTGTCATCAAAGGAGCATATATAGTTTCAAAAGAAGAAAAACAACTGGATGGTATTTTGCTAGCTAGTGGTTCAGAAGTGGGTTTAGCTTTAGATGTTAAGCAGATTTTAACGAACAAAGGTATTGATGTTAGAGTTGTGAGCATGCCTTCTCATTTGTTATTTGAAAAACAATCAGAAAAATACCAAAAAGAAATTCTACCTAAAAGAACTAAAATTTTGGCGGTTGAAATGGGTTCAAGAATGTCTTGGTATAAATACACACCTTATGTTTATGGATTAGATGAATTTGGTGTCAGTGCACCACTTGAACATGCACTTGACTATTTTGGTTTTACAAAAGAAAAAGTAGCGGAATATTACATTAAAAATTTAACTTAAAGAAGTGATTAAATGATTTATGATGGAATTATTGTTGGCGGAGGGCATGCTGGTATAGAAGCTGCACTTGCCATGGCAAGAATGAATAAAAAAACATTACTTATTACAGGCAACCTTAACAAGGTTGCTTCTTTGCCTTGTAATCCCTCAATTGGAGGACCCGCCAAAGGTATTGTAGTTAGAGAAATTGATGCTCTTGGTGGCCAAATGGCTAAGAGTGCTGATGAAGGTCAAATTCAAATTAAAATGTTAAATGCTTCTAAAGGACCAGCAGTCAGAGCTCTTCGTGCACAAATCGATAAGATAAAGTATCCAAAAATAATGCTACGTGTATTAAAAGAACAAAAAAATTTAGATCTTTTAGAAGCGCTAGTTGATCATATGGTCATTGAGAATGACGTGATTAAAGGCATTGTTTTACAAAGTGGTGAGACTTACTATGGCCAAACTGTCATATTAACAACAGGTACCTATTTAGCAAGCAATATTTTAATTGGAGCTGAAAAAACAAGTAGTGGCCCAACTGGAGATCCTACAACTTTTGGTATCAGCAAACAACTAAAAGAGTTAGGTTTTGAAGTTATAAGACTAAAAACAGGAACTCCTCAACGCGTCGCAAGAGATAGTATTGATTACTCAAAAATGATTCCTCAACCTGGAGATGCTGTTAAACATACATTTAGTTTTGATGAAAATTTTTATGATCACAATCCTAAAGAATTATGCTATTTAACACACACCTCAACAGAAACACACAATATCATCAATCTACATTTAGATGAATCAGCTATGTACAGTGGTCTTGCTGAGGGTGTCGGACCAAGATATTGCCCCTCAATTGAGGATAAAGTGGTTCGATTTAGTGATAAAGAACGTCATCAATTATTTATTGAACCTGAAAGCGTTGAACTTGATGAGATGTATGTACAGGGTTTTTCAACAAGTTTACCACGCTATGTTCAAGAAGAAATGATAAGAACAATTCCAGGTTTAGAAAATGTAAAAATTGTGCGATATGCTTATGCCATTGAATATGACGCTATCAATCCACTTCAACTTTATCCAACGTTAGAGACAAAGAAAATTAAAAACCTTTATTGTGCAGGACAAATCAATGGAACAAGTGGATATGAAGAAGCTGCAGGTCAAGGATTAATGGCTGGTATCAATGCAGCGCTCTCAATTTCCGGGAGAGAACCACTTATATTGCAAAGACATGAGGCATATATTGGTGTATTAATTGATGATTTAGTAACAAAAGGTGTATTGGATCCCTATAGATTACTCACTTCAAGAGCAGAACATCGTCTTCTATTAAGAAACGATAATGCTGATCTTAGATTAAGGGATTATGGATATAAGATAGGTTTAGTCGATGAGATAACCTATCAAAAATACTTACAAAAAAAAGCAAGTTTTGACCAATTGGTTAAATTAGCTGAAACGACACGAATTATGCCAAACGATGAAAATAATCTTTACTTAAGTAGTAAAAATTCATCGCCACTATATGAAGCTATAACACTTTCAGATCTACTAAAAAGACCAGAAATTAGTGTAGAAGATGTTATGCATTTTCTAAATGATGATTTGAATGAAGATCTTGTTGAACAATTGGAAATCAAGATTAAATACGAAGGATACATTCAAAAAGCTTTGAGAGAAGCTGAAAAAATGCAAAGATTAGAAAGTAAGCATATCCCCGAAATGATTGATTATAAAAAGATAAGAAATATTTCTTCTGAAGCTAGAGAGAAATTAATCAAAATCCAACCTAAAACACTAGGCCAAGCATCTAGAATATCAGGTGTTAATCCCGCAGATATTTCAGTATTACTAGTTTATTTAGAATCCGGAGTGATCAATCGTGATGTTTAAAGACGATATAAAAGACTTACTTAAAACAGATATCACTCATGAACAACTCAAACAGTTTGATGACTATTATCAATTTTTGGTTGCGTATAACAATATCACAAACTTAACACGCATTATTGATCAAGATGAAGTTTTTTACAAGCATTTTTATGACTCATTAACGCTCTCTAACGTCATTGATTTCAATTCAATTCAAACAGTATGTGATATGGGTGCTGGAGCTGGTTTTCCCAGTATTCCGTTGAAAATCATGTATCCTCATTTAAAAATTACCATTGTTGATTCGTTGGGTAAACGCATTACTTTTTTAGAACATTTAATTGAGAAACTCAATCTTACGCATGTCAGTTTATTTCATGATCGTAGTGAGAATTTTGCCAAAACACATCAGTTGTCATTTGATGTCGTCACAGCAAGAGCTCTAGGAAATTTAAATCTGATTTTAGAAATGGGTATACCTATGGTTAAAAAGGATGGGTATTTCATAGCTCCAAAAGGTCAAAATTATGAAATCGAAGTTACAGAAGCAAGTAAGGCTGTAGATTTACTAGGCGTAAAAATAATCAATATTAAAACGTTTGAGTTACCTAATTCATACGGAAAACGAGCTAATATCCTACTAAAAAAGATCAAGCATGTCAACGGGTATCCTCGATCCTATTCACAAATGATAAATAAGCCACTATAATAATATATAGAAAGAAAGGAGTACATCATGGGAAAAATAATTGCTGTTTCAAATCAAAAAGGCGGCGTTGGTAAAACAACTACAAGTGTTAACTTATCAGCAGCTTTAGCAGAGCATGATAAACGTGTACTACTCGTTGATTTTGATCCTCAGGCCAGTACCACTACAAGTCTAGGAATCAACCGAAGCATGCTATATTCATCCATAAATGATGTATTACTCGATATTAAAGGCGTCCAAGAAAGTATTATTCATTTACCTGAAATAAAGATTGATGTCATACCAGCCACCATTGAACTAGCACATGTTGAAGTTAAGCTAGATCACGATGATAGAGAATACATATTGAGTCAAAAATTATCCGAGATTTCACATCTCTATGATTTTATTTTGATTGACTGCCCTCCAAGTTTAGGACTTCTGACAGTCAGTGCTTTGTATGCAGCTAATTCTGTATTAATTCCTGTTCAATGCCAATTTTTGGCAATAGATGGACTGACCCAATTGCTTAATACAATTAGAATCGTACAAAAGAAAATGAAAGTTAATCATCGAACATTGGAAATAGAAGGTGTTCTATTGACGATGCTGGATAAAAGAACTAAAGCAGGATGGGAAATAGTACATGAGATCAAGGACTATTTCAAAGAAGGTGTTTTTGATACTATTATTACAAGTAATGTTGCAGCTCAAGTTGCACCAACATATGGATTACCAGTACTCACATTTGCCCCAAAATCACCCGCAGCTAGACTGTACAAATCTTTAGCAAAGGAGATTGTGAATAACAATGACCGAAGAAAAGAAAGCTAGAACATTAACAGATTTGTTGCAAGAACACCATGTTGATGATGTTTTAGAGGGAGAAATCATAGAAGATATCAATCTTCAAGATATCAAACCCAATCCATTTCAACCGCGTCGTATATTTGATGAAGAAAAAATTGATGAATTAGCCCAATCCATCAAGGAACACGGTGTATTTCAACCCATCATATTAAAAAAAGTAAAAGTGGGTTATATTATTGTTTCTGGTGAACGTCGGTATCGTGCTGCACTCAAAGTAGGGTTAAAAACAATTCCTTCAATTATCAGACAATATGAAGAAGCAAAAGTAGCAGAAATTGCACTTGCAGAAAATCTTCAAAGAGAAAATTTGACACCCATAGAAGAAGCAGAAGCCTATAAAATTATCATGAAAAGCCTCAAACTGACACAAATCGAGTTAGCAAAAAAAGTAGGAAAAAGTCGTTCACATGTAACTAACACGTTAGGACTTTTAAACCTTCCTGACGAAGTTCAACATATGTTATTAACTAATCAAATTAGCATGGGACACGCAAGATCTTTGAGCAAACTTGAAAATCAGAGTCAAATCGTTAAACTTGCAAAGAAAATAATTTCACACCAATTAAGTGTTCGACAAATCGAAGAACTTGCAAAAGTAGAAGAGAAAACAAATAAGATTCAACGAAAAATAACATCAAAATATATTGATGATGAGAAGAGATTAACTGAGAGACTAGGCTTAAAAGTTAAAATAGATGACAAAAAAGTGGTTATTTATCTTAAAGACACAGATCCCAATGTTTTAATAGAAAGATTGATTAAGAAATGAAATACAATCTAGGTGATTATGTTATCACTAAAAAAAAACATGTATGTGGAAATGATAAGTGGTTGATTGATCGTGTCGGGGCAGAAGTGAGAATAAAATGTACTCAATGCGGTCGTGAAGTTATGATGATGAAAATGGATTTTGACAAAAAGATTAAGTCAATTATTCCTAAAACAAATCACGAATAAATTAGAGATTTAAGACAGGGCTGAAAAATGCTATATATATCATATATACAGCAAAAACAGCCTTTTCATTTGAAGATAAAAAAGTTTAAAAGATAAAAAGCAATTTTTGTCATAAAAGTGGTTGCTTTTTTGCAAATGATACGATAGAATATAAAAGCAAGCCCAAAAATGGAGGGGTAGCGAAGTGGCTAAACGCGGTAGACTGTA
>JAFGTI010000003.1 GCA_016934175.1 Acholeplasmataceae bacterium
CCTAAAAGCATTGCAATTATCCAGTGTAGGCCACCAGGTAATTCCCATTTAACACCAATATATATTGCTACATAAGCACCAATCATCATTTGCCCTGAAGCACCAATATTGAATAAACCTGTTTTAAAGGCAAAAGCAACAGCAAGACCAGTTAAAATAATTGGAGCTGCTTGATAAAGCATATTACCGATTCCAGAAAGTCCACCATTAAATCCACCGATTAAAAGTGTGAATAAAGCTTGAAAAGCTTCTCCTGGATTAAAGATTAACATAATCACTAATCCTACAAGAAGTCCAAATCCGATAGCAATTAAACTGGGTTTAATCATTACAAAAAAATTATGGAGTATTTTCTTTGTTTTAAGCATGGCTTACACCTCGTTTTGCTCCGGACATATAAAGACCAAGTTCGTTAATTGTAATTTTTTTAGGATCTAGTTCGCCAACAATCTCGCCTTCGTACATCACAAGAATGCGATCTGATAAGTTCATAATCTCTTCAATTTCTAAAGAGACGAGTAAAATTGCTTTTCCTCTTCTTCTTTCTGCAAGTAATTGACTATGAATATATTCGATAGCACCAACGTCTAATCCACGAGTGGGTTGTACAGCGATTAATAAATCATGATCTCTTGCCATTTCTCGGCCTAGAATTGCTTTTTGTTGATTTCCTCCACTCATCGATCGAAGAATTGTTTTTGGACCACCCTCACTTCTAATATCGAATTGATCAATTAAGGTTTCTGCATTTTGCAAAATGGCATCAAACCTTAAAAATTTGTTTTTTTGATATTGAGATTGATAAAAGTTTTGCAAAATCAAATTACTTTGCAAGTCAAAATCCATAATTACACCATGTTTTTGACGATCTTCTGGTATATGAGACATACCAGCCTCATATTTAGAACGTATATTTGATTTAGTGATTTCTTTATCATTTAGAGTAACTTTACCATGATGAAGTGGCATCAATCCTGTGAGTGCATGAATTAATTCTGTTTGACCATTACCATCAATTCCTGCAATCCCAACGATTTCATTTTGTTTAACAGTAAAACTCACATCATTGACAAGATTTTTACCTTTTCCCTCAACACTTAAATTTTCAACTTTAAAAATATTTTCACCTGGGGTGATATCATCCTTCTTTACAGTGAATAAAACTTCTCTACCCACCATCATTTCAGCCATTTTTTCAACTGAAACATCTTTGACTTTAACAGTACCGATTGCTTTTCCACGTCTCAAAACTGTACAAGTATCAGCTACTGCTTTAATTTCATTAAGTTTATGGGTAATTAGAATGATAGTTTTGCCTTCTTTAGCAAATCCTTTGATGATATTAATTAATTCATGAATCTCCTGAGGTGTAAGCACCGCAGTTGGCTCATCAAAAATTAATATATCACTGTCGCGATATAACATTTTTAAAATTTCAACTCGTTGTTGCTGACCAACAGTTATATCTTTGATATAAGCATTTAGATCAACATTAAGATGATAGGTCTCAATCAATTCTGTAATTTTTTTAATTGCGTCCTCGTATTGAAGAATTCCTTTTTTGACATCTTCAACACCTAAAATAATGTTTTCTAATACAGTGAAAGTTTCTACGAGTTTGAAATGTTGATGAACCATCCCAATTCCAATACGATTCGCATCATTTGGATTGTTGATTTCAACATGAGACCCATCAATGTATATTTCTCCTTTTTCAGGCTTATATAAACCAAAAAGAATAGACATCAATGTGCTTTTTCCTGCACCATTTTCTCCTAATAAAGCATAAATTTCACCTGGTTTAATCGCAATGGAAACATTATCATTTGCAACAAGAGTTCCAAAAACTTTTGTTATATTTTTCATTTCTACTTTATACTTCAAGCCATTCACTCCTTTTAATTAGAGATAAGGGGAAAGCGAACTTTCCCCTTGACCATAATCTTTATTGTTTTTTGAAACTATTCTGTAGTTGGATTAACAGCTTCAGATAAATCAGCATCCCAAGTGAAACCTAATTCTTCCACAAATGCTTCTAATGTAGTATCATCAGTAGGAACTACGATTGCATTACCTACTAATTCAGTAAATATTGCATTGTATTGTGTCATTGTGAAAGTTTCAAATCTCCATGAATCTTCAACAGTTGGAAGACCAACAGCATCATATGCAGCACCTAGAGTCACTGATACACCACCAGCAAATCTATCAGCATAATAATCAGTTAATGCATCTTGAACAGCAATGCCTAAACCCTTCATAGCAGAAGTTAAGACACGTGTAGATAGGTTAGATTGGTCAACGTCAACACCAATAGCCCATTTACCAGTTGTATCTTGAGCAGCAGCCATAACTGAGTTACCAGCACCACCAGCAGCAGCAAATAAAGCTTGTACGCCAGCAGAATACCAAGCACCAGCCATAGTCTTTGTTTCATCACTAGGAGCGAATGAGTTTAGATAAACATAATGTTCAGGCGCAAATTCGAAAGTTGTATAACCTTTTTCATAAGCAGCTTGATAAGCACCAGCTACAAAACCTACACCAAAGCGAACTACTGCAGGAACTGCAACACCACCCATGAAGCCTAAATTAGTTAGACCTTCATAAACAGCAGCATAACCAGCTAAGAAACCTGATTGTTCTTCTCTAAAGAAGATTGATCTTGTGTTAGCTGCGATAGTGAAATCTGCAGCTCCACCATCATAAGTTGCCATTGTATCCCAATTAGTTACATTGTTTGGTGCACCATCAATAATGATGAACTTAACATCAGGATGATTAGTTTGTGATTTGTGAACGCTGTTTTCAAATAAGAAACCAGGAGTTACAACTACTTTAGCACCATTCTTGACAGCTAAGTCGATAGCTGCAACATATGCATCAAAGCTAATTTCTGTTGGTTTGTAATATTTAACAGAAATATCATTTGCATCAGCATATTCGTTGATGCCTTCCCAAGTACCTTGGTTAAATGAACGATCATCGATGTCACCAGAGTCGGTAATCATTGCGATTTCATATTCTTTTTGTGTACAGCCGAATAAAGCAACAACTGTAACAAATAATACTAATACGAGTAAAACTTTCTTCATAAAATTTTCTCCTCTTTTTTTTTGTTGGGCTAAATTTCCCATTAATTCTATTTTACTCAAAAATAACTATTTTAGCAACTAAAAAATAACATTTTATGATTCCTTCTTTAAAAAAGAAAAGGTGCAACTAGGCACCTTGTTCATCTAAGTTATCAACATTCGACTTGGATTGTGGTTTTTTAAATAATGCAGCTATTCTTTTCGGCAACATCATAAATCCATCTGCCATCACTTGAGGCATCATGGCTGCAGCCTCTAATAACGCTGTTCTTCTAATTTCTTCTTTAGTTATTTCTTTTGCATCGCTAAATAAATATTTACGTGTAACAATACCTATTCTTAGTGTGAGTAGTGCATTTCCCATCCCTTGTGCAACAGATGATACGAGTGGTTTGATAAATGGAATGTCACCAATCGCATTAACTGTTGATGTAGGAAGAACTTCTGTGATATCCATATTTTCTAGGCCTTCAGCAATTAATGCTGTTGTAAATACATTTAAAGTAAGCTTTGAAAGATTTTTGAATGATGGTCTAAATCCACACATCACAACAAGTTCTTTAATCATTTTAAGGTTCACAGCAACAATCGTAAAGAAATCTAAGCGTCCGTTTTGAGAAATTGCTGTAGAGATCATTACCGTTTTAGCATTGCGTCTAATAACCTGATTCATTTCTTTTTTAATATATTTATTAAAGGTATCATTGAGCGCTTCTCTAAGTAAAATTGAACTTCCCATCGCTGCAAGTAATTTCTTTTCTTCCTCAGGTGGGAATGTATCAAGAGCTATCAAACGTTTTGCTACTTTTTTATAGACTAAAAAGTTTTTTCTGCTTGCTTTATCCAAAGTTGTTTCAACAGAAAAACTTGGTGAGAACATAATAATGTTAACAGGTCTAATGATTAAGAAATAAGTTAAAAGAACAGCAATAGCATAAAATCCATATTC
>JAFGTI010000024.1 GCA_016934175.1 Acholeplasmataceae bacterium
CTCATCATCATTCAGTTTTCAAAGACCTTTTTGCTCGCTTATCTTTGCGCGCTTTATCATTCTATCATTATAAAATAACCTTGTCAATAACTCTTGAGGAATTTTCTGCCTCATTTGCACAAGGTCTATAAAATAGAATGGTGGAGGGGGGCAGATTCGAACTGCCGAACCCTTAGGGAACAGATTTACAGTCTGCCGCGTTTAGCCGCTTCGCTACCCCTCCGTTTTTAGGCTTGCTTATATATTCTATCTTATCGTTTTAAAAAAATCAACAACTTTCCATATAATTTTATCTTTTTGGCCATCAATCGACATAATTATGGTAATTGATTACTAGAAAATGACAAATTTCATCAATTCTTATAATAATATAAATATTATAAACTTTTTCAATCTTGTGTTTTTTCTTTTAGACTGATTGATTTTATCTTCTTATCTAAATCGGCTTTAAACATCATGATTTCTCTACCACATTTAATGCATTTGAGTTTTATGTCAACTCCCATGCGTAGTACTTCCCATTCATACGAACCACAAACATGTGCTTTTTTTGTGACGATATGATCTCCAATTGAGTATCTCATTTTTTTAGCAATCTCTCTAAAACACTTTTTAGTGACTCATCTTGGCAATAAATAACTATTTTTTTATCGTCTATTTTTATTCTTTGTCCGAATATGTTTCCAAGTTGCTTTTCTTCTTTACTATATTTATTTTCAACAGTACGTTTGATTTGATTTGTTTTAATTTCAATTCTAGTCAATTCTTCAATTTGGCGAACACTTAATTGCTTTTCAACTATTTTTTTTGCTAGTTTGATTATTTGCTTATTATCTTCTAATTTACTTAGAGCTCTAGCATGTCCCATACTAATCTGACTTTCGAGAAGCATTTGTTGAACATCTTGTGGAAGATTTAACAGTCCTAAGGTATTGGTAACATGTGATCTACTTTTACCTATCTTAATAGCAAGTTCAGCTTGTGTAAGTTTTAAATTGTTCATAACAACTTTATAGGCTTCAGCTTCTTCTATGGGTGTGAGGTTTTCTCTTTGTAAATTTTCTGCTAATGCGATTTCGGCTACTTTTGATTCTTCATATTGTCTAATAATAGAGGGAATTGTATTCAATCCCACTCGAAGTGCGGCTCTAAATCTTCTTTCGCCTGAAACAATAATATATCCATTACTGACTTTTTTTAATATTATTGGTTGAAATACGCCATGCTCCTTAATTGATTGTGCAAGTTCATCGATTTTTTCTTCATCAAATATTCTTCTAGGTTGAAATGGATTAGGTTTAATTTCAGAAAGGTTAACTTCATCAATTATTTCTCCTTCGAGCACATCATCAACATGGTGTTCTTGAAGTAGGTCAGATAAAGTTCTAGCTATTTTTTCATCTTTCATTATTGGTCACAATCTCCTTTGCGAGTGATTTGTATAGTTTTGCTGCTGGTGATTTGGGTGCAAAAGTCAAAACAGGCAACCCGTAAGTTGGAGCTACTTGTGCAGCAACATTACTAGTTATGATGGTATCAAATACTCCTTCTTTAAAATAATCTTTAATTTCATGAACAATTTCCCAACCAGCTTTAGTTCGTTTATCAAGCATTGTTAATAAAACCCCCTCAACTTCTAATCTTCGATTGTTGACTTTAAGTTTTTTTTGAACAATTCGAATCGTATTAAGAAGTTGTGTCAATCCATCAATAGCTAAAAACTGACACTGAACTGGGATTAAGACTGAGTTTGAAGCATATAACGCGCTAATTGTTAATAATCCTAATGAAGGTGGACAGTCAATAATGACATAATCATACTCACTAGCTATTCCATGTAGCTTTTGACTTAAAATATATTCTCTATCATCGTGATCGAGCCTAACCTCTATATGCGCCAATTCAATGGTTGCTGGAACAACATCAATACCCAAATCCGGTAAATGTATTATTGTTTCATGAATTGTTTTTTCACCTAACAGAATGTCAAATATTGTAGAGTACAACATGCTTCTATTAATACCTAAACTAGTCGTTGTACTCGCTTGAGGATCAAAATCTACAAGTAAAACTTTTTTTCCACATTCAGCAAGTGCCGCAGAAAGATTAACACTAGTCGTAGTTTTTCCCACTCCACCTTTTTGATTGGATACAGCTATAATTTTACCCATGTTCTCTCCGTTTCTACTTATAAAGCTTTTTTCATCATCGCTGCATATTGTCTAGGATAACCACTAACATGCTTTATTTTTTTTATAACAATGTGAAATCTTGTTCCATATTGATGAGGCAACTCATGCTTTATGATTTCACTAATTTTCCCACCTAATAATTCAATGCCATGACCTGCTTCAATCATTTCATTCTCATAATTTATTCCTTTAAGTCCTATAAAATAACCGCCAATTTTAGTCATTGGTATTCCCATTTCTGAAATGAGAGACATCGATCCTAATGCTCTAGCAGTCACCAAATCAAATGCTGCTTGGTATGCCTTTGCATAATGTTCGACACGATCATGTATCAAATCGACGTTTGTTAGTCCAATTTTATCAACTAATTTTTCCAAAAAGATTATTCTCTTGTTTAATGAATCCACTATAGTGATTTTTAAATGGGGGAAAATGATTTTTAGTGGAAGACTTGGAAATCCAGCTCCTGATCCCATATCACAAACAGTTTGAATTTTTTTCATATCAATAGTTTTAGCCAGTGTAAGGGAATCATAGAAATGTTTATAATAAACTTCATCAGTTTCAGTAATACGTGTTAAGTTTGTAGTTTTATTATATTCTATTAGGTACTGATAATAAACATTTAGTGTTTGAAGTTGTTCATCTGTAATTTCTACATCCAATATTTCTAATAGATCTTGTCTAAAATTCACGTGTAGCACTTCCTGACTCGAGGTAAACTAATAGAACTGATATATCTGCAGGATTGACACCGGAAATTCTTGATGCTTGACCTAAGGTTTGAGGTCTAATTTTGGTGAGTTTTTCTCTGCTTTCAGAAGAGATATTTTTTACTTTCATATAATCTATTTGCATAGGAATAAGTTTATCTTCAAGTCGCAACATCTTATCTGCTTCTCTTATTGCCTTTTGAATATAACCTTCATACTTAATTTTTATTTCTAATTGTTCAAGCACATCTTCATTATAATATTGTTGAGTAAAAAATTGTATGTCTTGTCTATTTATTTCTGGTCTCTTTAACAAATCCGCCAAATAGATTGCTTCATAGATAGGAGAAGAATTTCTTGATTTAAGGTATACATTATTTTCTTCAGTAGGCATCACTCTAAAACTATTAACAAATTCACATAATTCTTGATATGTCGCCTTTTTTTCTAAAAACTTTTGATATGTTTTTCCATCAACCAAACCCACATCATATCCGTACTGTCTTAATCTTACTTCTGCATTATCATGTCTAAGAAGTAGTCTGTGTTCGGCTCTTGAAGTTAATAAGCGATAAGGATCAAGAACACCTTTAGTAACCAAATCATCAATAAGAACACCTATATATGCCTCATTGCGATGAAGTACAAAAGGTTTTCTATTAGAAATCTTTAGTGAAGCATTAATTCCAGCCATTAGACCCTGACCAGCAGCTTCTTCATAACCACTCGTTCCATTAATCTGGCCAGCACAATATAAATTCTCGATTCTTTTTGTTTCTAGTGTTGGATATAGTTGAATGGGATTGATTGCATCATACTCAATGGCATACGCATATCTAACAAATTCAACTGATTCTAAACCAGGAACTGTCCTTAATAACTGCTCTTGAATATCACGAGGAAAACTTGTTGATAATCCTTGTACATAAAGTTCATCAATCTCCATGCTCTCAGGTTCAATAAACACTTGATGTCTTTCTTTATCATTAAACCTAACAACTTTATCTTCTATCGAAGGACAGTATCTGGGTCCTACCCCTTCTACTATTCCACTATACATTGCAGATTTAGTCAAATTAGCATTAATAATAGCGTGAGTATCTAAGGTTGTATGCGTAAGATAGCATAACTCTTTTGGATTTTCATCATAATATTTTCCATCAAAACTAAATGTGAATTTTTCAATATCCCCTGGTTGAGGTGACATTTTTGAAAAATCTACGCTATTTTTTGAAATTCTAGGAGGCGTACCAGTTTTTAATCTTATCACTTCAAAACCAAGATCTTTAAGCTGTTGGCTAATTCCAAATGTCGTCGGCTCTCCTTGAGGTCCGCTTGAAGTTTTTTCATCACCTATCAAAATATTGCTACTTAAATATGTGCCAGTTGTAAGAATAACAGTTTTGCCGTAAATTATCTCACCTGAAGTCAATTGAACTCCTTTGACCCGTGATTGTTCAACAATCATTTGATCAACTAAAGCTTCTTTTAGTGTTAAATTATCTGTTGTCTGCAATACATTAAGCATAATTCGTGGATATTTTAATTTGTCAATTTGTGCACGAAGTGCTCTAACAGCCGGTCCTTTGGATGCATTGAGCATCTTCATTTGAATTTGACCTTCATCAGCACTTTTGGCCATTTGTCCACCTAATGCATCAATTTCTCTTACTACAATTCCTTTAGCAGGCCCACCAATGGAAGGGTTACAAGGCAAAGAAGCAACCTTGTTAAGGTTGCCTGTAATGAGTATTGTATTTTTGTTCATTCTTGCCATTGCTAGTGCTGCTTCAACGCCAGCATGTCCCGCACCAACAATTATTCCATCATATGTCATTTATATTCACTTCTTTTATTATTTCAATTTATCAAGTATAAATTTTCCCACTTTTTCTTTTGTAAATCCAAAAATTTCAAGAACTTCTTCACCTGGAGCACTTGCTCCAAATTGATCAATACCATAAACGAACGGAGTATATTTATACCAAGATAGACGACTTCCCATCTCAACAGCAAATATCTGAGCACGCTTTGGTAAAATCTCCTGTTGATATACTTTTGTTTGTAAATCATAAAAATAATTAGATGGCATACTTACAACTCGCACATCTTTTCCACTTTTTTTCAGTAAGCTTTGTGTTTCAATGGCAAGTCCTACTTCAGATCCAGCTGCTAAAATAATACCATCAAGTCTTGTTTCTTCTGGTGAAATTATATATGCACCTTTACTTACGCCACTATAATTTGAGTTTTGTTGTCTTAAAACGTTTTGTCTAGTCAAAATAATAACTGTAGGTGTCTTTTTAGATTCAATAGCAATTTTCCACGCCGCTAACGTCTCATTGGAATCTGCAGGTCTTATGACATTTAAATTTGGAATTGCTCTAAGTCCTACTAGTTGTTCAATAGGTTCATGCGTTGGTCCATCCTCACCAACAGCAATTGAGTCGTGTGAAAAAACAAATATCGAAGGAATTTGCATAATTGCTGCAAGTCTTATTGCTGGTTTCATATAATCACTAAAAACAAAGAAAGCACCACTAAAAACTTTTAATCCTCCATGTAGAACCATACCATTAACGATTGCGCCCATGGCATGTTCTCTAACACCAAAGTTTATATTTCTTCCTAATCTGTTTTCTTTACCATAATTGCCATCAGCACCTTTAGCTTTTGTTGAAGCTGTTAAATCTGCTGACCCACCTATTAGATTCAAATATTTTGAGGATAAAGTATTGATGATTTTTCCACTCGTGTTTCTAGTTGCTTCATCAAGATTACTCACTTCGTTTTTAAATTCATCAAGATTAACTACAAATTCATTTTTGACAAAATTTTCATATAAAGAAAAATCTTGTGGAAATTTTTCACTATATTCAATAAGCATTTTTTTCCAACTGCGATAAGCTCTTTGCCCTCTTAAGGTAACTTTTTTTCGATAAAGATTGTAAATGTCTTGTGGAATAACAAAGGGTTCATATTCCCAATCTAGATTTTTCCGCAGTACTTCTGCTTCATTAAAACCTATCGCTGCCCCATGTACTTTGCTTGTTCCAGCTAAACTAGTTCCATATCCAATAACTGTTTTTACTTCAATTAACGTTGGTTTATAGAACTCTCTTTTAGCTTTTTTAATTGCTTTATTTATTTCTACAAGATCATTCCCGTCAGAAACTCTAATATATTGCCAACCCATGGATTCAAACTTTTGCTTATGATTTTCACTATAAGCCATAGATACTTTTCCATCTAACTGGATATCGTTCGAATCAAAAAGTACGATGAGTTTTCCTAATCCTAAGTGCCCGGCTAAACTTATTGATTCCAGTGCGACACCTTCTTGTAAATCACCATCTCCACATAATGCGTAAGTGTGATGATCAATAATAGGAAAATTTTCTTTATTAAATCTAGCAGCAAGATGAGTTTCGGCAATTGCCATACCAACTGCATTTGAAATACCTTGACCGAGTGGTCCACTTGTTGTTTCAACACCCTCAGTATGACCGTATTCAGGATGCCCCGGAGTGTTTCCTATTTGTCTAAAATTTTTTATATCATCTATACTAATTTTATAGCCAGATAAATGATTAATTGCATACAAAAGCATCGATCCATGCCCAGCAGATAGCACAAAACGATCTCTATTCATCCATTTGGGGTTTTTTACATCAATATTCAGATGCTCTGTAAATAACTTGTAAGCCATGGGTGCCGATCCTAAAACAATACCAGGGTGTCCACTGTTTGCTTTATTTATTGCATCTATACCTAAAAATCGAATTGCATTAATTGCTTTTTTATCCATTTCAATCATCACTATCCTTAACATTTGTATCTTCAATTTGATTTTCATCATTAATTATCTCTTGATCAGATGTGTCGGTGACTTTTTCTTCTTCATCAAATTTGAAATATTCTTGGTAGTGCTTTTCTTGAGCAGTAACTAAATCATCAAATGCTTCAACACCAATAAAGTCTCGAATTTTGTTTTGTGCGACTTGATTTTCTTCTCTTACTTTTTTATTTACAATTCTGCTCTGGAAAATATTGCTAACAACCACGAGCACAATCAAACCTAATAAAATTTGCAACATATATTGTGCAAAGAATATCGAGGAAATACCCGCAGCAATTACATAGACTACGAGAGTAGGTACAATAAACCACATATTAACTTTTTTGCTAATATTGCCGACGTTTTCTAAGAATTTTAACCATATTTTGTTGACTTCTAACTGATAAAAATCTCCAAGAGCTTCATAATAAGCCTTTTCGATTAATACCTTGTAATCTCTGCCATCAGATGTCCATACAGCAAATCTACCTCTAGCTGCATACTGATATAAATAAGGTGTGTCATTCATATAATAAAATTCCACTATTTTTCCATTCACTTCTTGTTTTTCAAACGGTTCACTTGTTAATTTCTTATATATTTTGGGATTTAGTTTCATTGTTCTTACCTCCATCATTTTCATTATAACATCATCTATTTAATTTCATTAAGATTATGTAAAAACATGTTTGAACAAAAAAATCCCCATCAAGCATCACCATCCACATAATAGAATTGCTTATGGCTGCTTCAATCAAGACCTGACCAGGTTCACAACTTATTATTGAATGATGATGCTTGATGGGGAATTATATTTTTTTATCTTAATTTTTTAAAAAATTCTTTAAGTAATGATTGACTTTCTTTTTCTAAAATTCCAGATTCAATATATATCTTATGATTGAAGGGTAAATCAAATAGATTAATGATACTTTCAGCAACACCAGCTTTGTAATCTTTAGTCCCATAATATAAGGATCTAACTCGTGATTGGATCATAGCACCTGCACACATCGGGCACGGTTCCATTGTAACATAGACATCACAATCTTCTAATCTCCAACTACCTATTTTTTTTGCTGCCTTCATCATCGCGAGAAATTCTGCATGAGCATGAAAAGCTTGCTGATGTTCACGTGTGTTGTGAGCTCTAGCAATAATCTTATCTTGATACACAACAACAGCACCCACAGGTACTTCATCTTTTAAAAAGGCTTTTTGAGCTTCTCTTAAAGCAGCCTTCATATAGTTAATCTTTTTTTGGTTTTCCTGGTACTTCATGGTAATGTCTCGATCTTGGTTCATAAGATTCATTTGCCCCCACTAAGATTGTTGGGTCCGAATATAATGCTGGTTTTCCGTCAATGATACGTTGTGTTCTAGTAGCGGGTAATCCACTTTTTACACAAATTGCTGTTAGTTTAGTTACGAATTCCGCTCTAGCTAGCAATTCTGGCATAGGTCCAAAAGGTTCCCCTCTAAAGTTTCTATCTAAACCACCAACAATCACTCTAATACCTCGATCAGCTAAATCTTCAGTGATTTCAATAATATCATTATCGAAAAATTGAACCTCGTCAATAACAACTGCATCTGTATCAGATTTTACATATTTATAAATTTCTCTGCTTTTGTCAATAATAATGGAGGGTTTTTTACTTAAATTGTGTGAAACGATTTCTTCCACAGCATATCTAGTATCAATCTGAGGTTTAAAAACTAATACGTTTTGTTTAGCGTATTCAAGTCTTTTAATTCTGCGAATAAGTTCTTCAGTTTTCCCTGCAAACATAGGTCCACAAACAACTTCGATAAATCCGTTTTTATATGTATGATACATACCAAAACCCCCTTTTTATGTGTGTTTAATAAAAAACGTGATAAACAATCACGTTATTTGTTGTCTAACTTCTTTTCATTGATACCATAGCGTTTATTAAATTTCTCAACGCGTCCAGCTGCTTGAATAAATGTTTGTTGTCCTGTATAGAATGGATGACAATTAGAGCATGTATCGATTCGAATATTGTTTGAAGTTGTACCTACTTCATATTCATGCCCACATGTTGAACATTTTACTTTTTGAACTGTATATTTTGGGTGAATTCCTGGTTTCATTTTCTTTTCTCCTTCCGCCATAACCTTTAGGTCATAGTAAGTTTTGCTCAATTATTATATCATTCAACATTTTATTAATCAAGTGTAATCTTTTTTATTTTACTTTAATTTATTCGATTGCGTTATGCCATGATTGCCAGATAATATAAAATCGCTGCGC
>JAFGTI010000025.1 GCA_016934175.1 Acholeplasmataceae bacterium
AACGTGTTTCCATCCTTCGTAACCATTAAAATCAGAAACCAATCTTACTTCGTGAGCATTTGGAGCATAAACAGTAAAAATGGTAGAAATAACATTCGCATGATTATCACGCTTTAGATGAGCTCCCATCCACTGATGTAAATTATCTGCCCTACCTAGTAAAAATTCATTAACATTATGGTCAGAAATCAAATGTATCATCTCACTTCCTATTTTTTAATATGAACAATATAAATACCTGGCTGATCAACATAGATTGAATTTTCTTCAGATACTGCTTTTTGTGATGGAAAAATCAATGTACCATTGTCTAATGACAACTTCTCAATGTTGAAATAATTTTTTATGTAATGGATTAAAATATTTTTTTTATCTTCTAATCGATATATAATTAACTGATTTTGTTTTTCAATACTCACACTCTGATTATAGTTATTTTGACGATAAAGAGCATATTTTTTTCTAATCTTTAAGAGTTTCTTTAATTTCTTTATGCTCTTCTCATTGGCGTTCCAATGTATTTTATTAATTACATCAGGACTATTATATGAGTTTTCAACACCCTTTTTTGAGCGATAAAACTCTTGTCCAGCATGATAAAATGGAATCCCTTGCGAAATGGCGATAAGATGATTTGCAAAATCTTGGCAAACCTTAAAATCGGGTCTTTCATATCCGCAATTAAGTAACATTTTATCATAAAAAGTCAAATTATCATGACACTCAACGTAATTAATGGATTGATTGGGTGTTGAAAACAGAGCTTGAGAACCTGTTATTACTTCCATTGCTTTTAATGTCAAATGTTGATTCCCCATCGCGAAACCCAAACCTGGACCATGATTCTCTCCCTTCATGACGTTACGATAACTGTCATTAAAATGAGCAATCGTAGGAAATTGATTTTGGTTATGCATGTTAGATCGATTCTTGGAAGGTACACTACTGTTCATGTTCCACCCTTCGCCATAAAGCATAATATTGGGATTGATTGCTCTCAGAGTTCGGTCAATTTCCAGCATAGTATCAACATCCATCAAACCCATCAAATCAAATCTAAATCCATCAATTTGATAGTAAGTAGTAAAATGTGTCAAACTATCAATGATCAATTTTCTTACCATAAAATTTCTGGTCTCTAAGTCGTTATCTAAGTAGGCTGAGTGCGTCATGAAGTGGTTATTATCATGTCTATAAAAATAACCTGGAACGATTTCATCATATGGATAAGTCAAATGGTCAAACACATGGTTATATACAACATCCATGTTTACACCTAATTTTAATTCATGGGCTCGATTAATCAGACTAATGAAACTATTAATTCTATCATACGGATTATTTGGATCTTTACTAAACCATCCATCAATACAAAAATATTGACTTGGATTATATCCCCAATTATAGCTTTCATCTTTTATAGAATCATTTACTCCTTCAAAGTCAAATACAGGTAAAAGTTGGAGATGAGTCATTCCCAATTTTTTTATGTATGCCAAGACGGAACCCTTTAATTTCTTACTATATTCCATTACACCTTCAAATAAGCCTTTAGATTCAATATCTAAACCAATAGATAAATCTCTAATATGTCCTTCGTATATCACGGTATCTACATATTTTTTTACTTTAATTGGTGTTTTTTGAACAGGAATCGTCTTATTCCAGTCAATAATCACATTATGCTTAAGATTTGTTGCTATAGCATAAGGATCTTTAACCTCTCTAAATTCATTAACCAATCTTATTTTATAAAAGTACTCTAAGCCTTCAAAATCGCCTTCAATTTGTGAAGTCCAAATAGGTTCCTGATAATTCATAGGGTATGAAGTTCCATCGATGACGACATATACTTCTTTTGCTACAGGTGAGAATATAGAAAAGATAACATGATTTTTGAAATATTGACACCCTAGTTTGCCACTATAGCGATATTTTTTTTCAAATTCTTTTGTGAGTGCAACTATACCTATTTCTAAAGGAATATCCATTCCATTAATGAAAATTGTATCATTTTGGTGTAGTACTATTGGTAATTCAGTGGAAAAAAACTGATTAAAATCATCATTTTTTAACCAGTTCACCTTATTTTGATTCAATTCAATTTGATAGATATATTCTGTACTCTCGATACGTATTAAGTTTAAACCATCTATAAAAGCTCTCATTTTAAATATTCCTTTTTTGTATCAATAATTATAGGTTGATTATTTAATTTTATTTTACCATTAATCACTGAAATCAAGTGGTCATTCAATATATTATTATATTTCCCATCCATTAAAGGTATATCAACATTAGACTGATTTTCCAAATTAAAGATGCCTAGTAAGAATTGATTTTGATAGCTATAAGAAATAACAGCTACATCAACACTATGGTGTAGATTTACATTTCCATCAACAAATATGGTTTGCTTTTTTATTTGAGCTAATTTTTTTATTTCGTCTGAAATTGAATTTTCTTTTTTCCATGGAACTATATCATTTTCAAATAGATTAGGTGCATGTTTAATTGCATGCTCCATGCCTCCATAAACCATAACTGTACCTTTTAGAAAGAACATTAGACTAATCATTTGAATAAAATGATTATCATCTCTAGTTTTACTTCTTAATCTCATTTGATCATGGTTTTCAAAGTTTCTAAGCTTAATGTAGTTTTTAGGATAAATGACTTCTTGCCTCATGATTTCTTCTAACCATCTCGATAATTTTGAACTATCTTTTAAGTATGCCTCCATATAATTAAAAATATCATAGTCATAGCATATATCAAATGCATCATACATTTGTGAATCGCTAGAACACTCAAATCCCATATCTCTAAGATACTTGATGAATCGATACTCGACGGATTCTGTCAACCAAATAAGATTAGGATTGACTAAGTCAACTTGATTTCTAGCTTCAATCCAAAACTCTAAGGGTAACAAAGGTGCAACATCACATCTAAACCCATCTACTATTTGAGCCCAGTAGGAAAGAACATTAATTAAATAATCCCAAACAGGTCTTTTTCCAAAATCTAAATCAGCAATATCACTCCAATCACCAATACGATTCGCTAAATCTCCTTTTGCATTTCGATAAAACCAATCGGGATGTTCATTAACAAGCTTAGAATCACGTGATGTATGGTTAAAAACAATATCAATCATGACTTTCATTCCACGATGATGTGCATGATTTATTAATAATTTAAAATCATCAAGTGTTCCTAATTCATCATGTATTGAATAGTAATCCATAATAGAATACGGACTACCTTGTTTTCCTTTTCTTGCTAATTTACCTATTGGATGAATAGGTAGAAGATAAAGTATATCAACACCTAAATTTTTAAGACGATCAAGATCATCTATGATGCCTTGAAAGTTTTGTTTTTGTGAATGTTGTCTAGGAAATACTTGATAAATGATCTTCGATCTTAAACTAACATCTGTTTTTTTAGCCATATATCACCTCTTAAAAACTAATCTTTTTCAGTTTCCAGAGTTCTTTATTATATTGTGTAATAGTTCGGTCTGAAGTGAAGAAACCAGAATGTGCAATATTAGCAATTGACATAGATAGCCATCTTGAACGATCCTTATAAGCCTCATTTGCTCTTTCATGTGCTTTGACATAAGCTTCAAAATCTTTTAAAACAAAGAAATAATCGCTATTGAGTAAAGCATTTAGAATATAATCAAAATATTGCGGATTAGGATATAACGTTCTTATAAAGTTGAATACTTTCTTCAAACGCTCATCTTTATCATAAATTTCTCTTGGCTTATAGCCATTAGTTGCATATAATTTTGTAACCTCATCAGCAGTCATACCGAAAATAATTTCATTTGATATTCCTGCTTCTTTAACTATTTCTACATTAGCACCATCCATTGTTCCAATTGTGATGGCTCCATTCATCATAAATTTCATATTTCCGGTACCACTTGCTTCTTTGGTAGCAGTTGAAATTTGTTCAGATAAATCAGCAGCAGGCATAATATATTCAGCATAAGTCACATTATAATTTCTTACAAAAACAACCTTGAGGTGTTTATTTGTTTCAACATCAGGATTAACAACTTCAGCAACTTTATCAATTAATTCTATAATCAATTTTGCCATATGATAACTTGGTGCTGCTTTCGCACCAAAAATGAATGAATGTGGATAATATGAAGCCTTAAACTCTGGGTCAGTTTTAAGTCTTTGATAAACGTAAATAATATGCAGAATATTTAGAAGTTGTCGTTTATATTCATGTAATCTCTTAACTTGAATATCAAAAATACTATTGATGTCAAGAATAATACCTTGATCGTCATAAATAACATTCGCTAAAACTTTTTTCTTTGCGAGTTTCATTTGATGAATCTTATTTTTTGTATCTTCATCTTGTTGCAACCAATCTAATAATTCTAATTTTCTAAGATCCTTGCGCCAATCAACTCCAATTTTCTCATCTAAAATATTTACTAATTCATGGTTCGTATGAATCAACCATCTACGATGAGTAATACCATTGGTTTTATTATTAAATTTATCAGGATAAAGCATGTAAAATAATTTCATTTCGTGATTTTTTAAAATATCTGTGTGAAGCTGCGCCACGCCATTAACACTGAATGAACCGAAAATACAAATATGCGCCATCCGAATATGATTTTGTCCAATAAGTCCCATAATATACATTTGTTCACGATTAAATCGTCCATCTATTTCTAGAATTTGTCTAAATCGTTTATGCATTTCTGAAATTATTTCATAAATTCTAGGTAATAAGTTTCTAAAAATTTGAATATTCCATTTTTCTAGTGCTTCAGACAAAATCGTATGATTCGTGAATGCACAAGTTTTTGTTGTAATAGTCCATGACTCATCATATCCAAGTCCTTCTTCATCCATAAAAATACGCATCATTTCCGGAATAATCAATGTTGGATGCGTATCATTAATTTGGAATGTATAAAAATTAAAAAATTCTCTGATATCTCTCCCTAAACTTTTATGTTCATTTATTGCTGATTTCACTCCAGCTGCACTAAAAACGTAAGATTGCATAAGTCTTAATGTCTTTCCGTCTTCAGTTGAATCGTCAGGATATAATGCATCAGAAATCCCTCTGACCATATTAAGATACTTATCATCATGAATATCATGTTTATCACTTGGCTCAGTTGACCATAATCTCAGTTTGGTTACAACATGATTTTGATCACCAACAATTTTTACATCATAGGGTACTGCTTTAATCCACACTGGATTAATTAATTTCGTATTTTCTACATACCCAAACAAAGGAATATTGATAGATTCTTCTTCAACCTTAGTCTCCCATATAAAAGGGTTACTTAACCACTGATCAGGAAGTTCCACTTGCTTATGATTCACAATATCTTGTTTAAAGAATCCATGTTGATATCTTAAACTGTTACCATACAAAGGTAATGATAGAGATGCAGCAGAATCTAAGAAACATGCAGCTAAGCGTCCTAATCCACCATTGCCTAATCCAGCATCAACCTCAGCATGCTCAATTTCATTTAAATCTATATTCATTTCCTTAAAAGCATTTTTCACTATATCGTAATAACCACTATTCTGTAGGTTGTTTGTAATCAATCTACCCATTAAAAATTCCATGGAAAAATAGATTGTTTTCTTTAGTTTCTTATCTTTTACGACCTGATTAGTTTTCTCATAATCTTCAAGAAGTGTTTGATTTAACATGCCAGCTAATGTTGCATATCTCTGATATAGTGTTGAACCTTCTAGACTCACATTGTATGTATCTTTTAAATTTTCTATAAATACTTTTTTAAAGGTATCTTTATGATTCATTGCATTTTGCATTTGAGTGCTCCTTTTATAATAATATACATTATTATTCTATCATGAATTCTCAGAAATCCTCTTGATGATACCGATTTCACATTAAAAAAAAAGGATGATTTCTCATCCTTTTGTAGCACCTGCCATAATTCCTTCAATTAAGTAACGTTGGAATGCCATATAAAGTGCAGTAATTGGGATACCAACTAATAGTGCACCAGCTGCAAAAGCTGAATAATGTCTATAATTTGGATCATTAATAAACCTGAATAACCCAATAGCAAGCGTCCATTGCTGTGTGATATCATATGTAGGGCCTGCCCACTCTGGTTTAAACCTTAATAAGAATCCTGGTAGCAAGTAATCCATCCAAGGTCCCATGAACATCGAAACTGCAACAAATGTCAAAATTGGAACTGATAAAGGAAGAATAATTTTCCAAAATATTTGAAATTTACTTGCTCCATCAATCATTGCAGATTCATCTAAATCTTTTGGAATTTGAGATAGGAATCCCTTAATTAACCAAAGATTACCTGGTATGCTACCACCAATATAAAGAATGCTTAACGCTCTAGGCTGTCCTAATAAATGGAACTTCCAGAATAATACATACATAGCGATCAGCCCCATAAATGATGGGAATGCTTGTAAAACTAAAATCGTTAATAATCCAGCTTTTTTACCTTTAAAACTGAATCTTGCAAATACATAAGCTGCCCCAGTAATAAGTAACGTACCAACAATCATATTGATTAAAGCAATACTCAAAGTATTGAGATACCAAATTTTGAAGTTAGTTTCACCAAATAAATATCTAAACGCTTCAAAGTTAGGCTCATCTGGCCATATTTGATTTGGAATAGCTGTTCTAATATTAGAAAATGCCATACCAAAGATATAAACCACTGGAACGATGACTACAACAGCAACCAATGT
>JAFGTI010000134.1 GCA_016934175.1 Acholeplasmataceae bacterium
AATGATTTTCAATAATATCAGTTGCTTGAATATCTAAAGTTTGAATATTATCAGTATAGGCCAATGCCATAAATGCAAATGCTGATAGAAGGGTCCCTACAATAATATACGGTGTTCTTCGCCCTAATTTACTATTACTTTTATCGGATAAAGCTCCAAACACTGGCAACAAAATAACCGCCATTACATTATCAAATGCCATGACGATTCCTGACCAGGTTTGATTCAAGCCAAACTTGTCAATGAGTGTTCGTGCAATGAGTAGATCATATGATTGCCAAAACATGGAAATAATCAAAAAGATTAAGCCTACATAAATCGTATTCCGATAATTTAACTTCATAGATTAGCCCCTTTTTAACAGTTTTCATTTCCATTATATCACGTTAAAAAAAGAAAGGGACCCAAATGGGTCCCAACGACTTAACGTTTTGAGAATTGTGATGCTTTTCTTGCTTTTTTAAGACCATATTTTTTACGTTCTTTAGAACGTGGATCGCGTGTAACGAGTCCAGCAGGTTTTAAGATTGCACGTAATTCTGGATTGACTTCCATTAGTGCACGTGTGATTCCGAGACGGATTGCTCCAGCTTGTCCTGTTAAACCGCCACCATAGACATTAACAGAAATATCATACTTGCCTTCACTTTCAGTTAAGACGAGTGGTTGAGTAACATCTAAACGTGTAGCAGCTGAAGGAATATATTCATCAAATGCGCGTCCATTAATTAAAAATGCACCCTTACCATTTGTTAAAATTACTCTTGCAACAGATTTTTTACGACGTCCTGTTCCCAAATATTGTACTTTTTCTTTAGTTGCCATTTCTTATACCTCCAATACTTCTGGTTGTTGTGCAGAATGCTTGTGTTCAGGTCCTGCATATACAAAAAGTTTATCTGCCATTTGTCTGCCTAAAGTTGTATGAGGCAGCATACCAGTAATAGCTTTTTCAACCATACGTGTGGGGAATTTAGCCATGACATTTTTTGCTGGAGTAGCTGTAAGTCCACCATTATAGCCTGAGTGACTATAATACATTTTCTTATCCCATTTTCTTCCAGTTAATTTAATTTTATCTGCGTTTATAACGATCACATAATCACCATTGTCTACATGTGGAGTGTAGGTTGGTTTATGTTTTCCTTTTAAAACAGATGCGACTTCTGTAGCCAAACGACCTAAAGTCTTGTTTTCTGCGTCCACAACATACCATTTACGAGTGATGGTAGATGCGTTTGCCATAAAAGATTTCATTTGTGTTTCTCCTTATATTCTTATTTGTGAAATAAGGGCTTGTGGAATTTAATTTTAAAACGTACCTATCATATAATACTATATAGCATGTCAATTGTCAACAGTTTAGTGTTTGATTTTTCTATATTTCTTTTGATGATAATGCGTTTTAAATGGATTATAATATTTTTGATTTAGAAATGAAACCAACCTTATATTTTAGGATTGTTTTCTTCAATAAATATACATTGATCATTTATATCTATGACGACTTTTTCATTTCTACTTGTTGGTATGTTTTTTCCAATATAATCCGCTCTAATAGGCAATTCTCTATGACCTCTATCTATGACGATAGCTAATTGTATTTGATTAGGTCTTCCATGGTTGCTTATAGCATCCATAGCAGCTCTAACACTTCTTCCCGTATATAGAACGTCATCAACTAGAATAACGGTTTTACCTTGGATTTCAAGGTCCTGTTTGTCTGAATTCTCTCTTTGATCAACATCATCTCTATAAGGTTTAATGTCTAATGGATAAATGGGCGCGTCCACACCTGAAAAACTCTTTAAATTTCCTTTAAGCATTAGTGCAATGGGAAAGCCTTTTTTTAAAATACCTACGAAAACAATATCATCTAAGTTTTGATTACGTTCTATGATTTCATGGGTCATTCTTTTTAAAGTTCTTGATAGTTGTTCGCTATTCATTATTTCTTTCATATTATCACCAATTCTATGATATCATTTTTTTACAATTTTAGGGGTTGCAATTTTTTTGTATCGTGATATACTTGTAACAGTATAGGTCCTTTAAGTTGTGCCCGTGAGCATAATAAGGTATCCAGAATCATCATACCTAAAATTTAAAGGACACCATTGGTGTCTTTTTTGTTAGAGGCCTATAAAAATCAAATAAGGAGATCGAAAGATGAATGAAAATGGTTTAATTGTAGGTATTAATGAAAAGCCAAAAACGATTGGCAGTTGGATTGTACTCAGTCTTCAACATGTGTTTGCAATGTTTGGGGCGACAGTGCTTGTTCCACTTCTAACAGGGTTAGATGTGGGAGTTGCACTAGTTGCAAGTGGTGTGGGTACATTAATTTATATCGCATGCACTAGAGCAAGGGTTCCTGTATATCTTGGAAGTAGTTTTGCATACATCACAACGATATCGGCAGCAATCGCATCAACTGGTGGAGCAAGTAGTGCTTATGTTGGCTTAATGGTTGTTGGACTAATCTACGCGGTTGTTGCAACAGTGATACGTTTTGTAGGTAGCGGATGGATAAAAAAATTATTACCTCCTATCGTCATAGGTCCAATGATTATAATCATCGGTTTATCACTTGCTCCTGTAGCAATCAGTTCATCAGGATTAAGTGGTGGAAACCCAACATACTATACACCAGTTTTACTTAAATCAGTAGAATATAAAACTGCAGATGCATTTGGTGATGAAGGCTTTATTTTCTATGTGGATAACGGTGTAGTTGCCTTCGATGAAATAACAGGAACGTTCACAGATACATTTCAAGATGGTGATAGAGTTTTAGCTTATGAAGCTGATCCTAGATTACCTGAGAATAATAACTTATCATTAAATCAATTTGTATATGAATATAACGGCGCTACATGGAATCAAGTATCATCAGATTCTTGGAAACTACCAGTTATCGCGATTATTACATTCCTTGCTGTTGTATTGTTATCAATCGTTGCCAAAGGATTCCTTAAGATTGTCCCTTTCTTAGTCGCAATATTTATTGGATATGTAGCATCTGTCATATTTGGTGTGGTTGACATAACAAGCGTTTTTGATGGCTACGCCTTCTTCCAAATTCCAAACTTCAGTTTTTTAGGAACCTATAAATTGAATTTCTCACAGATCTTGGTATTTGCTCCACTTGCATTTGTGACAATCGCTGAGCATATCGGTGATCACGTAGTTTTAGGAGAAATAACAAGTAAAGATTTTTTGGAAAATCCAGGATTAAAAAATACACTAATGGGTGATGGTATTGCAACATTCGTATCAGCGGCATTAGGAGGACCTGCAAATACAACTTATGGTGAAAACACAGGTGTTATCGCAATTACAAAAGTTGGTTCGGTTTGGGTAATAGGTCTAGCAGCGGTATTCGCAATCACCCTTGGATTCTTCGGATGGATTCAAGCATTCATTACCAGTATTCCTTGGGCTGTAATTGGTGGTATGACCATCGTATTATATGGTTTAATTGCTGCGAACGGTGTGAAAGTATTAGTTAAAAATAAGACGAATCTAGCAGATATGAAAAATTTAGTTATTGTCTCAACAATGCTCGTCATTGGCTTAGGCGGAGCAATACTAAATATTACATCATCAAGTGCTTTATCGGGAATGAGCTTAGCAGCTTTAGTTGGTATACTCCTGAATCAAGGTATTAATTTTTTAGATAGAGTAAGAAATAAATAGTATTAAAGTAAGGATGATTATTCAATAGTGAATAGTCATCTTTTTTTTATGGATAGATGCTTTCTTACTTTTTTCTTACGGTCAATCCACATTATTTGTTGATTAAATACAAG
>JAFGTI010000004.1 GCA_016934175.1 Acholeplasmataceae bacterium
ATCAATTGAAAAGCGTCACAACAATCTAATTTCTTTCTGAGTCGTGCGATATGGATCCCTAGTGCATTATCAGTTGCTGAATTGCTGTGATCCCAGACTCGGTGAATTAACTTCTCTTTCGATACTATTTGATCTTTATATGATATCAAAACATTAAGTATCTTAAATTCAACAGTTGTCATATGAGTTTTACCATTTTCATTGATAATTTTTCTATTTTCTAAATCAATGGAAACCGGACCAAATCGGTATATTTTGAATATATTAGTTTGTGATCTATTCATGAAGTCAATGATTGAAATAATTTGAGAAACTAATAATGAAGCTGAAAATGGAATCTCAACATAAAACTGAGCTCCCATTTTTAGATAATGTATTTGTTCTGCTTCATCTAAGGATTTTGAAAGCACAAAAATTGGACATTTGGCATCCATCATGATGAATCTTAAAATATCTTCATTCGTTTTTTTCAAGAATTCTAAATGAAATAATATAAAATCATATGAATTAATTTGATAAAGTTCATGATCGAATAGATCAATTGATATTATATTCACATGGTAATCTTCTAAACAAAATAATTGCGCCGCTTCATTAAATATGTTACTTTCTTTTGAGATTACTAGAATACTCTTCATGAAACTACCCCCTACGACCATTTCAACTATTATATCCTTAAATTATTTCAAAATTGTTTCTATAATATGAATATTTATTTCAATTATCTTACTTTACTTATTTATGGTATTTTATTGCGAAAAAAAGGACTTTCTACGCATTATTGCTCAGGAAAGTCCTTTATATTGGTGCTCTTACAATAATTTAAATCTTTAATTTATGAGTTTTGAGATGCTATTTTTTTGAAGGTTAATATGATCAAATCCTCATTTTCAAAACAAATTTTTGAACCTTGAATAGTCAAAGTTTTTGTTGCTTCACTATCACTTGTTAAAACAAGTTCTCCACTAACAACTTCCCAGAACCCAGTTTCATCTAATATAACAGTGCCTCTTTCATCACTATAGGTGATTTCGAAACTTTCTTCATAAGTATCATCATCATTTAATGTGAATGTATAATGAGTTACTGTATATTCTAGTATATCACTTGATGATAAATATTCATAGGTTCCAACCAAATATTCTGCTACTTCACCATTCATACATGCATAAGCATATTCAACTCTTTCTTGATTACGAATTGTAAACTCTGCTTTAAGACCTTCATAATTGTTTAAATATGCTGCTTTAACACCTGTTGTATCAGGTTGAACTGCAGATCCTCCATCAACTAATGCTTGATGTGCTTCAACACGACTTCTTAATGCTTCTTCCATCTCATCTTTAACATTTTGAGCTTCTACCTGTCTTTGATTACGATATGACAACATAGACGCTTCATGTTCAATAACAAGTGTATCAATGATTTCTTTTGGTGTTAATGCAAGTGCATCTTCTAAAGTGTTTGATTCATCAGCTCCTAGATAGGCTTCAATGAGTTTCGCATAACCTAAGCTAATATCATAATCATCAACTAATGCTTGAAGAGATTCGCTAACTTCACCCTGATAAAGAATGACAGCACCCAATGCATTTTCTTGGAAATAGGTCTGAAGTTTATTTTGGACTTCTAGTTGAAACTGGCTTCCTGTTTCATCTTCTCCTTGATAAGCCTGGATTGCCACTGCATTATCATTCCTATCAATATCAATATAACCTGTTTGAACTGCGGCATTCAAATAAAGATGAAGTGCTTCTTCGTAGTTCATTGATTCTAAATTCAATCCTGCAGCAACGATTTCTGCTGCCTCATTTTTCAAAGTGTAACTCACTACCTTTTGTTCTTGATTAATGATCATTTCCATTGCTGGATTAATATCAACCGATAAATATGTATAATCTTCAGTATCATCACTGGTACATGCTGCCATGCTGATTAAGGCAATCATCATTAAACCAAGTGTCATTAGTTTTTTCATTTTAATTCTCCTTTCGATTTCTTTCTACACTTAATATACAGTTGATAAAGAAATTTTATTGGGAATTATTTAGTTTTTTTATATTAAACGAAAGAAAAATGCCAAACTTGGCATTTATTATCTTCTATTGATAAGTTTTGATTAGCCAATCTTTAATCGCTTCAGCAGGACGAATCCATTCTGGATCAATCGTCATAAAATGACACACATGATCCACCATTAAATGTTCAGCTTGTAAAAGATAAGCAGTACTTAAGATTTGTTCTTCTCTTACGATATGGTCATTTCTTGAACCGATAACTAAAATAGGGATTCTTGAACTGAAGTTTTCACTAACAAAGGGATTGAGTAAATCTTTTTTTACCCGTTCTGATTCTTTCGTTAGCTTTGTCCTAATCACTTTTAGTTCATCTTCAGAAAAACGATTTGAAAATATTGTATCATTCATGATCGATAACAAAGAGACTCTTTGATGTTGATGTGGTTTTCTATAGTCTCTCATAAAAGCTTTTGCATCGCTGAAAAACAAGCCTAAAGGCGATTTTTGATCGATGCCTCTACTATCTGCAGATGATAGTAAAACAGCGCCTAAAACGTCATCTTGATACATATCAAGATATTTTTGAACGATGGCTCCACCCATCGAATGACCAATCAAGATCGGTTTGTCTTCAAACTGATCAATGGTATGTTTGACGTCTTGCATATAATCATTCAAACTAAAAGAATCTATATCTTCGATGCCTTCACTATTTCCATGACCCCTTAAACTGATTGCATAACTGTCATAACCGTGATGTGCAAAGTATTCTAAAAACGTATTGAAATACCATGCACCTCCTGCAGCTCCATGGATAAATAGTAAAGTTGGGTTTTTACGAGAAAATTGTGATTTTCTTTTTAATATCTCTAGATTCATTAATTTATCCTAACCTAATTTCATAAATATGAACAGACGTTTTTCCTAAAACATAATAGATGTGATCTTTTGGGACATCAAGATCTGCTAAAATCAGATTGCCTTTGGCTCTTCTAATGATTTTCTGCGATGCAATATTATCGACTGACGTAGAGACGAGTAAATATCTGTATCCATGATCCATCGCTAAATTCTTAATAAGTTCAAGGGCATAATAACTATAATAATGTCCACGATGAGGCTCATCAATTTCGTATCCGATATGACCATTGACCATCGTCGCATCATTAAAACCAATCCTAAGAGAAATCATACCTACATGAAGATCACCTTTTTGAATTTCATAAACATAATAAGGCAAATGATCAAAATGATTATCTTCATGAAACCCATGAAGTTTCAATTTGACAACAGGTCCAATAAGTTCAATGACATTTGGTATTTGATTATGGATAATACAATCATAACGATCAATCATTTAGACCCTTCTTCCTTATTATTCATTTTTGTTAAGCGTTGATCAAGAGTTTCAGTACATAGATGACTCAAGCTATAACATAACAACGCACCCATTAAAGAGATATTAATTAAATGAACTAAATGATACCTGATTTGAACTAATACATCAACACCATCGTAATTAAAAATGAAACTCAGATAAATCATCAACAAAATAGGTAGAAACCACATGAACAAGACTGACTTTCTTGCTGGGTATTGATTGTCTTTAAAATATGGATAAATTAATA
>JAFGTI010000026.1 GCA_016934175.1 Acholeplasmataceae bacterium
AATGTTAATCTCATAATAAAAAGACTCCTTTGTTTAAGATCAGGTATCATTATTATACCTTTTCTCCAACTTTTCGGAGTCATTTCAAATTAAGATGGTGCGGACGATGAGACTTGAACTCACACGGCATTATATCTGCCACATGCCCCTCAAACATGCGTGTCTACCATTCCACCACGTCCGCTAATAAAAAAGGTGCGAGCACCTTTTTAAGTCGTTATTCAACAGCAATGATATATGAGTATACATCCTGTTTTCCTTCAATCAAGTCAACCTCAATATCAGGATTTAGCTTCTTAGCATGTGCAACTATTTGTTCGATTTCATCTTCATCAGCATCATTACCAAAGAAGATAGTAACAATTTCACGATTTTCATCAATCATGTCATCTAATAAGATTCTAGCAGTGTCAATTCTTACAGGTTGTGAAACTAAGATTTCACCCTTAGTAATTCCAATAAAGTCGCCATTCTTAATTGCTACACCATTAAGTTCAGTATCACGAACTGCATATGTAATTTCACCTGAGCGCATATTTGAAACGATATTCATCATTTCTTCAAAGTTATCATCTAATTCTTGTGTAGGATCAAATGCCATCAGCGATGCATAACCTTGAGCAATACTCTTGGTTTTAAGCACTCTAATTGAACGATCAGCACATAAATCAAGTGTTTGTTCTGCTGATAAGATGATATTTTTATTATTTGGTAAGATAATTATATTTTCAGCATTAAGTGATTCAACAGCCTTAACAAAGGATTCTGTTGATGGGTTCATGGTTTGACCACCATCAATAATCAGATCTACACCTAATTCTTTAAAGGCTTCTTTAATTCCGTCTCCTGAAGCGACAGCAATAATTCCAAATTTTGCTTTCTTTTTAGCTGGTTTAGCATTTTCTTCAGTTTTGTGTGGAGCAACATCTCCCATAATCGTTGAATGCTGCAAACGCATGTTTTCAATTTTTATAGTTTGAATATCTCCATACTTTTGAGCTAGTGTTAAAGCAACACCTGGTTGATTCGTATGAACATGAACTTTAAGAATATCATCATCCGTAACAACAACAAGTGAATCACCCATTTGTGATAATGGATCTTTCATAAAGTTTTCATTGAATTTTTCTGGTTTATGCAATTTAACAATAAACTCAGTGCAATACCCATATTTGATGTCAAAATCTCCTAGATTTTCAGCACCATGATAATGTTCTTTTTGCTCAGGAGCAAATTGAGACTCAAATTCATTGAGCATGTTACCTTCAAGTGCCATTACCCAACCCTCAATAATTTTAATAAAACCTGCTCCACCACTGTCAACCACACCTGCTTCTTTTAAAACAGGTAATAAGTCTGGTGTTTTAATTAACGTTTCTTTAGCTTGTTGAAGATAAAGTGTCAACACTTCTTCAACACTATTTAAGTTTGATTGTTCACGGAGAACTTTTTCAGCTGATTCTCTAACCACAGTTAATATAGTTCCTTCAACAGGATCCATGACGGCACGATATGCCATTTGATATCCTCCGACTAGAGCTTGAATAAACTCCTGAACGGTTGCTGATCCATTATCGATTTTTGCTATTTCACTATAAACTCCACGAAAAAACTGGGATAAAATAACTCCAGAATTACCTCTGGCTCCCATGAGTAGTCCACGTGATAAAATTTTTGAAATATCGATAATAGATTGAGAATCTAATGTATTAACTTCTTTAATGCCAGCCATCATCGTCATTTGCATATTAGTTCCAGTGTCCCCATCGGGTACTGGAAATACATTTAAATGATCGATTTCTTTATGATTATTTTTTAAATTTACTGCTCCGTTAGTAACCATTTTCTTAAATAGAGTTCCACTGATAGCTTGATTTGCCATTTATTAATCCTCCCTCGTATTTTGGAAAATTGATGTATATATAATTTAACTTTAATTGTATGTTTCAAATTCATTTCATTTTAACACTTTTACATTATAGCATTATTGGTTTTAGAATGCAATACTAATAGTAACCATATAACGCCACATTAATTATATCATATTCGCCTAAAAAAGTAGTAATTTTAAGATGCTAAGAACAATTATGGTTATTTTGTGTTTTTTCTTTAAATATTATTGCTAATCTGGTTGCTTTTTCCATTTTAATATGTTAAATTAGATTGTGCAGTTAGGAGTGAAGAATATGGCTGAATGCTACGTAACAGGTAAAAAGACAATTTTTGGTAATAAACGCAGTCACGCGTTAAACGCGACTCGCCGTACATGGAAGAGCAATCTTCAAACAGTACGTATTAAGGACGAAAGTGGAAAAATCATTAAAGTGAAAGTTTCTGCTCGTGCTCTTAAGAAAAACAATTTAGAACGCGTTTAAATAAAAAAGGCGATTGCCTTTTTATTTTTTTCATTTTTTAGAGACTACAACCAACACTTTACCTTCATGAACATGAACATATCCTTTGGCCTCGATGATCTCATTACTAATACAAAGCGGATCATAAGGTAATAATCTATATTCATTTAAGTTGTACTTAAATCCATCTAGTGAAATCACTGCTTTTGGATATCCAATAAATGTATAATACTCATCTCCATTTAATTCACGCACACCTTTTTCTAGAAGAAAGAGTGTGCTATTTTCATCTTTAATGATCATTTTAGGAAATTCGTTGAAAAACATCGTATGAATCATGAAATGTTCTATTCTTTCTCCACCAATTCCTCCAATCAAATATAGTTCATCTGGATTGACTTTGGTTGCTTCAACTAAGGCTTGGTGTGTATCAGTTACATCCTTGATTGGATTAAGTCTAACGACATTAAGATTAATTAGCATACTATGATTATTTAATGAATCAAAATCACCTACTGCAAGGTCAATTTTAATACGTTGTTTATAGAGACTAGTTACTGCTTGATCGACAGCAATAATATAGTCACTTTCTTTTAAATCCATCAGTTTTCTAATATCTTTAGGTGTGGGATGTGTAATAACTAATACTCTCATTTAAGTGACTCAATTCCCTTCTTACGATCTTCCATATTGAAAAGATAACTACCTGCAACAGCTATATCGACCCCTGCTGCTTTGCACAATGCTATGGTTTGATCATTGATGCCACCATCTACTTCAATTTCAAATGAAAGATTTCGTTGTTTTCTAATTTTTACTAACTCTTCTACTTTTAGCATCATTTCAGATATGAATGATTGACCACCAAATCCAGGTTCAACAGTCATAATCAATATTAATTTTGCTTGATCAATATAAGGTAATAGTGATTCAACAGATGTATTTGGCTTAATTGATAAGCCTAACTCAATATTTTTTTCTTTTATTCTATCAATGGTTTCAGATACTTGATTAGATTCAACATGAATGGTTATAAATTTTGGATTACTCTTTGAAAAAGAGTCAATCCACATCAATGGGTTAGTTACCATCAAATGAATATCTAAAGGTAATTGAGTTTGCATGCTTATTTGCTCTGTAATCGCAGGTCCAAATGATAGATTAGGTACGAAATGACCATCCATGATGTCAAGATGAATATAATCAGCTGTCTTTATACTTTCCAATTCATTTTTAAGGTTGCTGAAATCAGCAGTTAACACTGAGGGTGCTATTTTCATAAATTCTCCTTTTAATATTTATCTTTTTGGTTTTTGACTTCTTCACAAAATTGAACATAGTTTTCATACCTTGAAGCAAGTATTTCACCATTCTCAACAGCTTTTTTTACGGCACAATCAGGTTCATTTAAATGCATGCAATTCGATTTAAAACGACACTGTGTGCTCAGCTCTACGAAATCAGGATATAGTGTTTTAACTTCATCAGCATGAAAGATTAAAAATTCAATTTTAGAGAACCCCGGAGTATCAACAATATAACCTCCGTTATACTCATATAATTCAGTATGTCTTGTTGTATGTTTACCTCTTCCAAGTGCTTTTGATATTTCTTGAGTTTTAAGTTTTAATTCAGGCATGAGTGCATTTAGTAATGTTGATTTACCTACACCTGTTTGCCCTGCAAGTACTGTTAATTTGTCAGTAAAAATATGTGCTAATACATCAATTCCAATCTGTTGTTTACTATTAACATAATAAATTTTATATCCTATTTTCTCATAGTAAAACATATCCCTTTTTAATGCTTCCAAACTTTGGATTTCTATTAAATCGATTTTTGATATGACAATGACAGGAACAAGATTCTCTTGGTTGAGAATAATTAGAAATTTATCTAATAAATGGAAACTAAAGTCTGGATTTACAGCCGAAAAGACAAGTAAAACTTGATCTATGTTACATACATCAGGTCTAACCAAATCGTTTTTCCGTGGTAATATTTCAGTAATCAAAACCTGATCTTCTGAATCATCATAAATCACATAGTCTCCGACCTTTGGACTGACCTTCATAATCTTAGGATCTAATTTAGTTCTTTTTGTCAATTGACGATTAAAACTATTTGCTTCATTGAGCTTCATGTATCTCAATTTTCCTCTTGCAAAAGCAATAACTTCTTCTTTAGTTTCAAGATCAATTAAAGTGTATTGATTTGCTATTAACCTTTTAATAAAGCCTTTTTTCAATTTTTCCTCCTAGAGATGTTGACTTCTTAACTGCCCACAGGCAGCATTGATATCATGTCCTTGTTCTTTACGCAAGGTAACTTGAATATTTTGTTTTTTTAATGTGTCATAAAACTTCTCCATCGCGACCAAACTTGATCTTTTATATGGAGCTTCTAAGACTTCATTATAAGGAATTAAATTGACATATACATTTAATCCTCTTAAAACTTGAACAAGTTCTAGAGCCACTTCTTGTGTATCATTTAACTCATCAATTAAGATGTATTCAATAGTGACTCTTCGATTTGTAATTTTTAAATAATATTTAATTGCATCAATAACATCTTCAACTGGATATTTTTGATTTATTTTCATCAATTTTGTGCGAATATCATTATTTGGGGCATGCAAACTTATAGCAAGATTAACTTGTAATCCCATATGTGCATATTCCTTAATTTTGGGGACAATCCCACTCGTTGATACCGTAATATGTCTAGCCCCTATAGCAAGCCCTTTAGGATGGTTAATCGTATAAAGAAAACGCATGAGATTTTCATAATTATCAAATGGCTCTCCAATACCCATCACAACGATGTATGATATTCTTTCTTGAAGTATTCTTTCGGTTTCTATGATTTGAGCAATGATCTCTCCTGAAGTTAAATCACGTTGTTTTTTTAAGAGTCCAGAAGCACAAAATGAACACCCAATATTGCATCCGACTTGAGTTGTTACACAAATCGAATTTCCATAATGTTGTTTGATTAAAACCGCCTCAATTAAATGTCCATCATGTAGACTATAAAGGCATTTTAAAGTTCCATCTTGACTTTCATGCTTTAAAACAAGTTCCAATGCTTGAATTTTGAAAGAATCTTCCAGTAGATTAATTAAATCAGTTGGCAAGTTTCCCATTTCTTGGAAGCTTCTAACCTTCTGTTTATACAACCATTGCCATATTTGTTCAGCTCTAAACTTTTTTTGATTGTTTTCTAAAAGAAATGTTACTAACTCTTCATAAGTTAGATCATAAATTAACATCATATCACCCATAGTTTATTATACACGAAATCAATAAGATAGCGAAGAAAAAACCTGAGTCTCAGGTTTTTAATTTCGAATAGTAGCTTGATAGCTAAAACTTAAACGATTTGTAATTTTTTTCATCAATTGATCAACATCATCACTCTCGAGTGTTTTCTCTAAATCATTAAATACAAGGTGAAAAGCAATTGATTTCATGCCCTGTTCAATGTGCGAGCCTTGATAGATATCAAAAACATCAATTTGGATTAAATTCTTTCTAGCAGTTTGTTTGATCATTTGAATCAAATCGTCAGCATTAACTTCTTGTTGAATAACAATCGCTAAATCCCGTTCTATTTGAGGATATTTACTCATTGATTGATAAATCATTGGTGTTGTAGGTTCTAAGACATTTTTAAGATTGATATCAACCACAACCGTAGGTTCTATACCCAATCTTTTCACTTCACTTGGATGTAATTCTGCAATTTGTCCAATCACTTGATCTTGATAAAGGACATTGGCTTGTCTATAAGGATGATAAGCATCAATGTGATTTGTGGGAACATAACTAAAAGAGATACCTAAAGGATTAAAAATACTATCTATCAATCCCTTAACTGTGTAAAAATCAGGTTTGAATTCTTGTTTTTTCCATGGATTTTTATGCCATATCCCGCTCATGGCTATACCTAAATGAATAGTTTCTAAATCTTTTGCAAAACAGTTACCTATTTCAAAGATTGAAACTGATGATTGTTGACGTGATTGATTGAAACTAATTACATCTAAAAGACCATGTACTAAAGATTGTCTCAGTGTCTTTTTATCCTCGGATAAAGGTAGAAGAATTGAAACAGGCTCACCTAAATTTTGATAAAGATGAACTTCATTTGGATGGATTAAACTATAACTAATAATTTCATTCATTCCTATATTAGCTAAATGATGTCTTAATGCTCTGAGTCTCATTTGCTTAAATGTTAATTTACCTTGAGCAGGTAAATTCATTGCTTCCATTGGAATCTTATCTAAACCGTACATACGAGCAATTTCTTCAAGAAAATCTGCTTTAATTAAAAGATCGTTACGATAACTTGGAGCTTTGATGATATAACCATCTTTATGAACCTCATACTCATAATTATAAGCATCAAAATATTTTAACAATTCATCATTGGAAATCTCAACACCAAGTTTCTCATTGAAATAATTTTTCTCAATGAAAACTGATGGGTTTTCTAAAGTGTAGCGAATGGCAGATGTAATATTTGTTGAAACTTTAGCATCAGCTAGCTCGATTAATAGTTCTGTTGCGCGCTCTAAACCGTTAATTACGCGTGTATCATCTATACCTCTTTCAAAACGAAGTGAAGCATCTGATCTTAGATTCAATCGTTTAGACGTCTGAAGAATACGCTTAGGATCAAAATAAGCTGCTTCTAAGATGACACGTTTGGTTTGATCATCAATCATTGTATTATATAAACCCATGACACCACCGATAGCAATGACTTCTTTACCATTAGTGATGACGACATCTTGTTGATTTAATACTCTTTTCTCTTCATCTAAAGTAATAACAACTTCGCCTTCTTTAGCATCACGAACGACAATGTGATTTGTTTCTACTTTATCAGCATCGAACATATGTAATGGTGTGCCATATTCCAATAAGATGTAATTGCTAATATCAACAACGTTATTAATAGGTTTAATATCATTCGTTAATAAAGCTGCTTTTAACCACCAAGGAGATTCTTGTATCGTCAAACTTTCAAAGTAACGTGCATAATATCTTGCACAACCATCTGTCTCAATATCAACCTTGATTTGGTTTAAATTTTTTGTTTCTTTAATGTGATATTTGGGCAGCACAATTTTTTGATTTGTCATCGCTGCTAAATCATATGCATAACCTAATACAGATAGTAAATCACCTCGGTTTGGTGTTAATCCTAATTCCATAACCCAACCCTCTAAAGATAATGCTTTTAGACCATCAGTGCCTATAGATTGTTTTGAACCAAAATAATAGATACCATCTTTAAACTCTTCAGGAATATATTTGTCATCTAATCCCAATTCCTTTAAGGAACATATCATACCATGAGATTCAACACCCCTGATTTTCGATACTTTTATCTTAAAATCACCAGGCAAAACTGTTCCGACTTGAGCAACAATAACATATTGTCCAGCTGCAACATTTTCTGCACCACAAACAATTTGATCCACTCTGTCACCTAAATCGACAGTTGTTACATGTAAGTGATCAGAATCAGGATGATCAGTACATGTCAAAACATGACCAATGACTAACTGAGTAGCTTCGTTCATAGGTCCAAATGATTCGACTTCGATAATCTTTTGATTTGTAACTTCTAATATATTTTCGGGAATATTTATCCATTTTTTGAGCATAGTTTCTGATATTTTCATTTTCCTACCCCCTTAAATTGTCCAAGAAATCTCAAATCATTCATATAGAAATGTCTAATATCGTCGATGTTATATTTTAGTATCGCGATTCTTTCAACGCCTATACCAAAAGCAAACCCTTGAAAGATTTCAGGATCATATCCACCCATTTTCAAAACATTGGGATGAACTTGTCCTGCTCCTAGTACTTCAATATATCCAATAGAACCATCCTTTTTAACATATGAAACATCGACTTCAACACTAGGTTCAGTAAAAGGAAAATATGAAGGTCTAAGTCGAATAATGCGTTCATGACCAAATAAATGCTTCACCATTTTTAATAGAGCATCTTTTAAGTTTGCAAAATTAACATGCTTATCGATGACTAATCCTTCGATTTGCATGAACTGATGACTGTGCGTAGGATCATCATCATCTCTTCGGTATACTTTGCCCGGACAGATGATTCTTAAAGGTTCACCCTTCTTTTCCAACATAGTTCTTGCTTGTACGGGTGAGGTATGTGTTCTCAATAGTGTATTTTCGTCAACATAAAACGAATCTTGCATCGCTCTTGCTGGATGATCTTTCGCTAAATTCATCATTTCAAAGTTGTAATAATCATTTTCAAGTTCAGGTCCTTCAGCGACTTCGTAGCCTAATCCAACAAATAAGTCCTCAACATCTTCGATTACTTGATTAAGTGGATGTATACTTCCTTGGTAAAACTGATAACCGGGCAAGGTTACATCAATTTTTTCACTTTCTAATACTTTGAGTAATTCAATATTTTCCAAATCTGTCTTTTTCTCAAAAAGTGCTTTTTCTACAGCAATCTTAGTTTCATTAACTTTTTGTCCAAATGAAGGTCTTTGATCTTGTGGGAGATCTTTTAATTTTCCCATCATTAAAGAAACTTCACCTTTTTTACTTAAATATTGCACTCGAATTACATCTAAAGCTTGCAGATCCTCAGCAGCCTTGATTTCCAATAATGCTTTTTCCTTGATTTCACTTAAGTATTCAATCATCGCACATTCTCCTTTTTAATAAAAAAAGTCCTTAGCATATATCTAAGGACGAATAATTTCGTGGTACCACCTTAGTTCTAGAGAAACCTCTAGCACTCGAAATCCTTAACGCGGACGAAACGGATGTGATTAACATCTCTCCTGGACGAATTCATTAAACCCATTTGACATAGATTCCACCACCCTATGCTCTCTAAACAAACTAATGTTTAATTACTAGTTCCTATCATCGATTTTTAATTTCTTCTAGATGCTAATATTGCCAAAAATCTTAAAAGTTCAATATATATCCATACAACAGTAACCATAAGACCTACAGCAACAACCCATTCATAAGTCTTGTCAGCTCCGCCTTCAACGACTCTTTCTGCACGATCAAAATCTAGTGCAAGCATTAAGGCACCAAAAATAATTAATATGCCGGTTACACCTAAAGCAATCGGTGCATTGAAAGTAACACTTCCGAACAATCCTAGTATACCAAATATGATGAAAAATACAAGGAATGCTAATAAAATACTGTACATAATTCTTCTAAATCTTGATGTTACTCGAATCGTTCTACTTGAATAGAGGAACAGCATGACAGTAAATATCGACGCTGTACCGATGACAGCAGCTATAGCGACACCTGGAAAATACATTTCAATCATTAAAGTAATGACTCCTAATAAGACACCTTCTGAAAGTGCATAAAGCAAAGCAAAAGGCATAGCAAGGCGTGGACTAAAACTTGCTACTAAGACAGAAATAAAAGCAACAATCATTGAGCCAAACAACAATGAATAAAGTGATTCAAGTGGAATATAAGTAATTGCTAAATATCCCGTCATCACGGCAGTAATTAAAAGTGTTGCTGTTTTTGAAACAATACCTCTATACGATGCGGCTTCTACACCTTCATAGGATTCACTTCGTTCAAGTGATCTAAAAACAGGGTTTGAACTTCTCATCATTTCCATCTCCTTTGTGAATTTCAATATTATTATATAATAATGTTTCTTTAAAGTGCAAATAATCCAGACTCAATCACATTATTTTCCGATTTTATATCCTTTAATGCTCCATATGTCTCAAGTTTTTCATAAACAGTCTTATTTATCTTTGTTCTATCTTTGACATCATCTCGACTATCAAAAGGTCTTTCTGCTCTTTTTTGAATAATATCATAAGCAACTGATTCCCCTAATCCATCAATGGAACTAAAAGGCATTCTTAATCCTTTTTCTTCCATTTTAAAGGTAGTTGCTAAAGATTGATTAATATCTACAGGCAAGAAATTAAATCCTCTCTTTGTCATTTCTAGAGCGACACCTAAAGTGACTTGAAGATTTTCATCTTTCACTTTTAGATTAAACTGTTCATTGATACTCATTAATTTGTTTCTAATAGCATTTGTTCCTGCAACCATGACTTCATAATCAAATTGAACTGCTCGTTTTGAGAAGAAACCTGCATAAAATAATAAAGGCTTGTATACTTTAAACCAAGCAATTCTCATTGCCATAATGACATATGCTGTAGCATGTGCTTTTGGAAACATATATTTAATTTGACTGCAAGACCAAATATACCATTCAGGCACATCATTTTTACGCATTTCTTGTTCATAATCTAGCCATTTGGCTTTATCTTTACTGGGTTTCCCTCTTCTGACAAACTCCATAATTTCAAATGCTTTGAGAGGTTGAAGACCTAATTCAGTAAGTTGCACCATAATATCATCACGACAAGCAATAATATCGTTAAAAGCAATTCTTCCATGATCAGTCTTACCATTAATTAATGATTGTGCGTTCTTGAGCCAAACATCTGTTCCATGTGAAAGTCCTGATATTTTTACTAATCCAGCAAAAGTGTTGGGCTTCGTATCGATTAACATTTGACGTGTAAATGAAGTACCAAATTCAGGAATTGCGTATGATGCAACTTCACTCATGATATCATGAGGCTCAACACCAATAATTTTCGTTCCGGAAAAGAGCTCATAAACTTTAGGATCATCTAGAGGAATATCTTGTGCTCTAGAAAATGGAAATTCTGATGGATGAATCTCTACATAATCCATTAAAAACTTAATCATAGTTGGATCATCATGACCCAAGATATCCAATTTTAACAAATTAGCTTCAAATGAATGGTAATCAAAATGTGTTGTCTTCCACTCTGAATTTACATCATCTGCAGGAAACTGAATGGGGGTAACATCATAGATTGTTTTAGACTTAGGAACAACAACAATTCCTCCAGGATGTTGTCCGGTTGATCTTTTAACACCCTCAATTTTTTTAGCTAATCTTTCAATTTGTGCACTGCGTGCTTCTAAATGCTTATCTTCTAAGTATCCTTTAACATAACCAAAAGCATTTCGTTCAGCAACTGTTTGAATAGTACCTGCTCTAAATGTATGATCCTCTCCGATAAGCTCTCTCACATAAGAATGCGCGATAGCTTGATAATCACCTGAGAAGTTTAAATCAATATCAGGCACTTTATCGCCATCGAATCCTAAAAAGGTTTCGAAAGGAATATCATGACCATCTTTTATGAGTCTTTGTCCACAGATAGGGCAATCTTTAGTCGGTAGATCATATCCAGATTGGACACCCTTTAAAAAGGGTTGAAAAGCCTTTTGTTCAGGAGTTATCCCATATTGGATAATCTCTTCATCCGAAAGATGAAAAGCAGTAAAATCGCCATTAGGGCATCTGTAGTGTGGTCTTAGAGGATTCACTTCAGTTATATCGAGTAGAGTTGCTACTAAAGACGAACCAACAGATCCTCTCGATCCCACTAAATATCCTTCATCTAAAGATTTTTTGACTAATAGATGTGATATGTAGTAATTGGGAGCAAATTCATTTTCAATAATATTTTTAAGTTCCCTTGTCACTCTATCTCTGACCATAGGATGAGGATCGAGACCATATTCAGCCTGCATTTTATCATATACTAATCGTCTAACTTCATCGGAAATACTCTCGATACCAAGTTGATCTTTGAATGCATCATTAGGTAATGAATATAGTTGTTTGGGGAATGCTTGAATTTTCTCAATGGTACTATTTAAATATTGTGTATTTTTAACTACGATTTCATAAGCAAGTTCATCGCCTAAAAATGCCATAGCTTTTAGCATTTCTTCGGTGGTTAAAAAATATTGTTCTGGCATTTCATCATATTTTGATAACTCGTGAATTCCTCCACCAACTAAAGGAGTTCTAATATATATTTCTCTATATAAAACATCCTTTTTTTCAAGATAGTGAACATCACCAGAAGCAATAACAATTTTATTTTGTTCTTTGGCTAGGCGTACTATTTTCGATAAGATTGCTTCAATAGTCTCATCAGCAAATGCTCCTAACCCTTGTTTCAAATGTTTATATGCAGCTGGAGGTTGAACTTCTATATAATCATAAAATGAAATTGCTTGAATTAATGAATCATCACTTTGATTAAGTGCTGCTTCAAAAACATCACCATTGGAACATCCGCTACCAACAAGAATACCTTCTCTATATTTATCGAGAACCGATTTTAATGCTCTAGGTCCATGATAAAAATGCGTCGTTAAAGCGTCACTTACGATTCTAAATAAGTTTTTATATCCTATTTGGTTTTGTGTCAAGATGTTTATATGATAAGGTCTAATATGTTTCCAAGATTCTTTTTCGTCGATTGCTTCGTTGATTTCATGAAATTGTTTGATATTTGATTTTAATAAGTCATTCAACATAGAAAGCCATATTTGTGCAGTAACAAAGGCATCATCTTCTGCCCTATGATGTTTTTCTTGTTTCACTTTAAATTGTTTAGCAAGTGCTTTTAAATTAAATCTTTTTAATGAATCATTATAAAAATATCTGGCTAGGTTTAATGTATCAATGATGAGTGAATCATCAAAATTCAAAGATAAGGCTTTTGCATTTTCTTTAATATGACCAACATCAAATAAAGCATTATGAGCAACCAAAACACCATTTTCGATGAACTTAAGAAACTCAGGTAAAGCTTGTTCAATGGTTGGTGCATGTTCTAACATTTCATCTGTAATATCTGTAAGTTCTGTTGTAAAGGTTGATAATGGTTCTATTGGATTGATGAATGTCTGGTATCTTTCTGTAATTGATCCAGATTCAATTTTTACTGCAGCTATTTCTATAATCTTATCTCTTGTACTTGAAAGACCTGTTGTTTCGATATCAAAAACAATATATTTAGCATCTTTTAGCAATATTTCTTTCGTAGTTTGAGAAGTTATCTTGAAATTCAATTCATCTACAAAATCTAATTCAACACCATATATTGGTTTAATATCTTTTCCTTTAGTGGCTTTATAAATATCAGGATATGCATAAAGCCCATTATGATCAGTAAAAGCAATGGCTTCATGCCCCCATTTAATTGCTTGATCAACATATTCAAATGCATCATTGACGGCATCCATGTTTGACATTTTAGTATGGACATGAAATTCGATTCTTTTTTCTTTAGCTTTATCTAGGCGTTCTTCTTTTTTATTTTTTTGTAGTGGTCTCATAGATCTTGCAAAAATGACAACATCTTTTTGGTAAGTATCAAATTGAGCATTTCCTTCAACTTGAACTAAGTCGCCTTCCTTAAATGATTCTGCAATTTGAAAATCACGATCGGATTTAAGAAATTTTTTGACATAAATTGCATCTGCATCATCGCCTAAAACAAAACTAAGAAGTGATGTGTTCGTTAATGTTCGTATCTCTAATTTAGAAATTGTTCCTTCAATGACGAAATTTGTATCACCTTTTTCATTTTTATATTGGTCAAGGCGATATTGATCTAGTGGTATTTCAGTAATTGAAACAGCCCTTGGACTGCTCTTTGTTGTAAATGTTTTTTTAGATTGCTTGATTGCTTGTTTAGCGTAATCTTGTTTTTGTACCAAAACTTTTCCTTGTTCTTGAATCGATGATTCAATCATTTGAGAAGTTGGTGTCATCGTATGAATCACTTCTAATTTAATCTTTGCTTCCAAACCGAAACTATTGAAGATCTGATTTATTTCGGTGAAATATTCCTTGATATACGTACTATCTTGGTCAATTGATAAAATAAACTCATCTTTTTCAAATCTTATTTTAAAATTTTTTAAAACCATATATCTCGCTTTTTCTTTTGATAACTGAATAATTGCATAATCAAAATAACTCATAGCATGCTTCTGATAATTATCTCGAGAAAGATATGTGATTTTTATGTCAACAGCTGTAAGTATTTTAGGGACATAAAAATAGCTTTTTAATGTCTGAACAAATGGGATTAAGAGTTCTGATTCAATGATCTCATCTAAGACAATATGAAAAATCCATTTTTTATGAACTTGGTCAATCATGATTTCATTTAGTTTGGCTTGATTCAAAACTGGTGAAGAAAACTTAGATTGTTCTAAAAAAAGTGTGAATTTATCTTTACTCATTGAACCACCCCTCTCTTTATGACTTTCATGGAACGATAGACATTAATATGATAAATATAGACAAGTAACAAACTTATAAATTCAAGTTCTTGGAGATTAAACAGGATTAATACAAATTCCGAAAAAACCCAAATTGTTGAAAGATAAACTGAAAGCTTAAATCGTGGTTTAAATGAAAATTGAATACGTGAAATGAATATCAGCATCAGAAAACTCATCATGAGTACGACAAACAAATAATCAATAAAATTAAATAAATACTCTATAATTACATCCATGACAGCAATCGATGATTGTTGTTCGAAGAATACTTTTAAAGCAATATTTATTTGTCTTAAATTTTCTGTATCAGATGAACTGAAATCATGATTCACTAAATTAAGATCTGTATAACTCATTCTATCAAATTCAACATTCGACATGTAAAAAACTATATCGTTAGTTTCAAAAACAATACTCAATGTTCTGTTATCTAATACTTGACTACCTACATAAATTGTAAAATAATCAAAAGAAGCACTAACCGTTTCATTATAAGTCAATATGCCATTATTTATTTCTGCTCCGTCTACTCTTAAATCTTGAGCAATAATCTTGGTCATAGATTCATATCTAGATAGATTCATTGAAGGATCAGTTAACTTTGTGATAACAAGTGGTATAATGAGAAAAATAGGCAGTAAAAGAATATATAGAACGACTCTTTTCCATGAGTCCTTCATAAAAAAAACTGTTTGCGAGGGTCTAGATAAACTTGTTGTTATTCTCTTAAACATACCTTCAACTCCTTGTGTCTTATTATATCATAATAACACTTTTATGATAAAATGAATTTGGTGAAAAATATGAATTTAATGAATCATGAAAAGCATTACAATACACTAAATAATTACTATTTGCAAAAATTTAATAAAAAGGTTTTCAAGGTCTCCTTAAATGGAGGCTTTACCTGTCCAAATATCGATGGTACGGTAGCAACCGGTGGCTGTACTTTTTGTTCTTCTATGGGTTCGGGTGATTTTGCAGGTAATAAATATGAGTCATTACCAATTCAATTCAACAAAATAAAAACTTTAATGCATCAAAAATGGGCAGATGCTTATTATATTGCATATTTTCAGGCAAATACAAATACTCATGCACCCTTAAAAAAATTAAAACTATTATTTGAAGAAGCAATCACTTTAGATCCAAATATCGTCATGTTATCGATTGCAACAAGACCTGATGTACTACCTGATGATGTTGTTGCATATTTAAGTGAACTTAACACGAGGATTCCCGTTCAAATAGAATTAGGACTTCAAACAATTCACCAACAAACATCTGATATAATTAATCGTGCCCATAATCTTAAATGCTTCGATGATGCTGTTAAAAGACTTAGATCAGAAAACATTGAAGTGGTTGTGCATATCATTAATGGATTACCTTATGAAACAAAAGAAATGATGATTGATACAGTTAAACACATCAATACATTGGACATTCAAGGCATAAAAATACATATGCTCCATCTCATGGAAAAAACAAAGATGGGCTATGACTATAAAAAAAATCCTTGGCACATTCTATCTTTAAATGAATACGTTGAAATCACTGTAAATCAGATACTCTGGTTAAGAAAAGATATTATTATCCATAGATTAACTGGAGATGCACCTTTTGATATGTTAATCGCTCCTGAATGGACAAAAAAGAAATTTGTCGTTACGAACGAAATTGATAAGAAGTTAAGAAAACTAAACCTTTATCAAGGTGATTACTATGAAAAATAATTTAATCCTAGAAACATCACATCTTTTATTGGAGAAAATCATTACTCCTAATGATGTGATTATTGATGCTACAATGGGTAATGGTAATGATACCTTATTTTTAGCAAAACATTCATGTTTTGTCTATGCATTCGACATTCAACAGCAAGCACTTGATGAAACAAGGAGTAGATTAGAAACTCAACAAATCAAGAATGTTAAACTCATTTTAGATAGTCATGAAAACTTCGAAAAATATGTAACTGATTTTAAGGGTGTTATTTTTAATTTAGGCTATTTACCCAAAGGAAATAAATCCATAACAACAAAAAAAGAGATTACCCTTCAAACAATTAGTAAAATACTCCCATTATTAAAGAAAAATGGATTTATTCAGCTCGTCATATATTCTGGGCACCCTGAAGGTTTAATTGAATCAGAGGCTATACAACTTTATTTAAGCAAACTAAATCTATCACTTTATAAAATTTTAAAAATAGAATTACCTTTTCAAGATAACAACCCACCTTATATTATGATGATCTATAAAGTAAAAGACGAAAGCATTTAAGCTTCCGTCTTTTTATTATTAACCCATAAGGGGATTATGGGCGTCTACCTTGAAATTCTTCAATCGCTTGTTCCATTTGTTCTCTTCTTGTTTGAACTTGTTCCTTGAAAGCTTGAACTTGTTCGTAATGTTCTTGTATACGAAGTACATTTTGTGCTTGTATTTGAGAGCGTAATGCTTCAGTTTGTACATGATAATCATCTCTTAAAGCAGTAACAGCACTATGGAATTCTTCTTTTAAAGTGTCGAGTTGAGTTTGAAGATCAGTTGTATCAACATCTTCAGCTGCTTCTTCGATTTGAGCTTCTAATGCTTGAATTTGTGGTAGATATTCATCAAATAAAAGTTCTCTTGCTGCCATAAATTCATCTTTAAGTGCTTGTGCAACTTCTCTATTTGCTTGTTTCGCTACTTCTAAAATTGCAATTAGATCTGCTTCTGGTAATGCTAGAGCATCTTCTATAGTCATTGTATCATCGACTAAGATTGCTGATTTTGCTAAGAATAAGAAACCTGGGGTCACATCATAACTTGCAGCTTCTGCAATAAATTCTTCTGAGAACCCTTTATCTTGTGCTCTACCTAACATTGCACGATTTGCAAATGCTTGATTAATATGTGCCTTAACACGTTCACGTATTAACTCACCTGCTTCAGCATTTTCTGAAATCGCTGAAATACTAACCACAGTTTCAATTTCTTCATCTGTGCTAATGAAACCTAAATTAATAGATTCTTCAATGATGAGATCAGTTGCTGCTTCTAATGTTAATCCAATAAGATCTAGATTTGCAAGAAGCAATTCGCCATCTTCATTTAAAGCGTTAGCGTATAATACGATTTCTTTCGGTGAAACAATAAGTTCCACACTAGGATTAATATCAATTGTGACATATGTGCTATCAGTTGCTGCTGAAACACCTTCTGTACATCCTACCGCAACTAAAACTGTTGCTAAAACAAGTATAAAACTGAATACATAAGTTAATTTTTTCATTGTAAATCCTCCTTTGTTCATTTAATATACAATCTCACCTATAATTTTATTGGTGAAATTTAAAATTTTTATTTAAAATCCAAATCCTGTATTATTTCTACCTGGATTTTGATTACTATTTGATGTGCCTCTTCCACGCTCAACTATATATGGTGTTTGACCTTTAGGAGTAACTGTCATTGCGTAGACAGGACCTGATGGAGTTTCATCTATAGTTACATCAATTTGACCTGATTCAGAAGTTGATCCAGCAATATAATAAGCAATAATCATTCTTCTCATTTGATTTACATTTTCAATTTGAAACGCATAAGACCCAGAGGGTGAAGTATCGCCTATAAAATCTAAGTATGCAAGTTTTTGACCATTGACTTCTCTTACTGCAAGATTAGCAGTTTGAATCTTGACATTATTTTCTGTAATATTAATTTGATATCTATTGACATCATCACCAATTTCATATTTTACAGTTGCATAATTCGCATAATTACTTGCGATTGTTAATTCAATATTTCTTGGTTGATCAAGATCGCCTTGACCGCTCACACTATATGATTTTGATTCAATAATAAGTTCGCCATTCAGTGCGTAGGAATTATTGCTCAAATCATCTACTTTATTATAATTAAAAGCATAATTTGTTTCAATATCAAGTAAATCGGTCGTTTTAAAACTCAAATGATGGGTAAATCCATTAGGATCTTCTAAAACTATTTGATAATCAAAATTATCACTACTATTTAGTAATCGTTCCATCATTTGTAAATATCTAGAAACCGCGTCTATTTCTGTATCAATTACTGAATCATCAGTAGGGACATCTAATGTAAAATATCCACTTGATAAACTAATTTCATCGTTACTAGCAATGATTTCATCACTATAATCAACTAAACTAGCTGCTGAAACTGCGGATAAAGCAATCACTTGATTCACATCTGAAATCGTGGGTATGATTGGAGATGCTGGAGAATAGAAAATAAAGAACGCAAGCACGACTGTCATCACTGATAGTGAATAAGCAAAAACGGGTTTAAGTGAAAATTTTCTTTTAGGAACTGTCACAATTTCTTCTTGAGGTAAGAGACGGACTCTATCTAAAATAGACTCTGAAAAATCTTTAACTTCAATCTTTTGTGCCTTAGTTTTGATTAATTGTAATAATTGTTTTCTTTTCATATGAATTCATCCGCCCTTTCTCTAAGTTTTTTTATTGCTTTATTATATATCCATAACACTGTCCCCAGCTGTTTATCCACAATTGGGACAATTTCTCTAAATTTTAAATCGTTGATGACGTGTAATGTTACAATTTCTTTTTCAATTGGTTCTAAAAGATCTAACATCTTAAAGATTTCTTCATTCGGTTCTTCGACCTCAGGAGCTGCAATCGTCTCGAAAATTTCTTCAGAGACAATCTCTCTTTTTCTTTTATTGTAAGTATTAATGGCTAAATTTCTACCAATAGTCGATAAATAAGCATATGGATTCGAATTTGACTTATAGTCCTCAATCTTTTCTAAAAACTTAACATATGTATCTTGCATTAAATCTTCTGCAAGAGCCTGATCTTTTACAATATTGATGATTGCATAAAAAACCTGATTTTTTGTCAAGTTGTAGAACGTATCAAAGGAGGTATAATCTCTTTTCTTTAGTTCTTCAATAATCACATGTATTTTGTCCATAGCTTCCCCTTACGTATAATATACAAATCTGGTGTATGTTTTATTGGTGTATTTTTATTTTACACTTTTTATGTTGTTAAAAAAATACCTCGCAAAATAAATTTCACGAGGTTGGTTAAATTAATTTGCAACAATATTAACAAGTTTATTTGGAATGACAACAACTTTCCTGATGGTTAAACCCTCTAAGTGTTTAATTACATTATCGTGATTCAAAGCTTGTTCCTTAATTAAATCTTGTTTTTCATTAAATGGCGCATTGAAACGCGCTCTAAGTTTTCCATTGACTTGCACAACAATTTCAACTTCATCAACAATAAGATATGCCTCATTGTATTCAGGCCAATCAGAATAAATTAATTCTTCATTTTGTTTTAAAATTTCTTTATTGATTTCTTCCGTAATATGTGGACATACTGGATTTAATAGTTTCAAGAATCCTCTCGCCATATCTTTACTGATTGTTTGTTTTTTATAAACATCATTCACAAAGATCATCATCTGACTAATTGCTGTATTAAAAGCAAGTTTATCATAATCTTCAGTCACTTTTTTAATAGTTTGATGATAGACTGTTCTAAGCTCAACAACTTCTTCTTCTATAATTGGGAATTCAAACATTCTCCAAACACGATCCAAAAATTTCTTAGATCCATTAAGACTATCTGTATTCCATGGCTTTTCAGCCTCTAATGGTCCCATGAACATTTCATATAAGCGTAATGCATCTGCGCCATGAGATTCATAGACATCATCCGGATTGACAACGTTGCCTTTAGATTTGCTCATCTTCGAATGATCACTACCTAATATCATTCCTTGGTTAAAATACTTTGTGAAAGGTTCTTTGACAGATACTAAACCTAAATCATATAAGAACTTTGTCCAAAATCTAGAATATAATAGATGTCCAACTGCATGTTCAGCACCGCCTACATAAACATCAACAGGCAACCAATGATCTAAAAGTTTTTTAGCTTCATCTGAATCAAGAGGTATCATTCCTAAATGGTTTTTCAATATATATCCCATAAAGTACCAAGAGCTACCAGCAAGCTGTGGCATAGTGTTAGTATCTCTTCTGCCTTTAATTCCGTGATAATTCACATTAAGCCAATCGTGTGCATTAGCTAAAGGACTTTCACCTGTACCACTTGGTCTAATATTTTTTAATACAGGTAATTCTAAAGGTAAATCCTCATCATCTAGGATGTGAATGTTATCATCTTGATCATAAATGACAGGAAAAGGTTCTCCCCAATATCTTTGTCTTGAAAAAACCCAATCTCTAAGTTTATAAGTGCAGTGACCATATCCTTGATTTGTTTTTTCTAGAAATTCAATAATTTTAAGTTTAGCTTCCTCATTATATAAACCATCTATAATGCCACTATTAAAGTGAATGCCATCGCCTATAAAAGCACCATCAGATTCACCTTGAACAACTTCAACAATATCAAGACCATGAATTTGAGCAAACTCAAAATCTCTTTCATCATGCGCAGGAACAGCCATGACTGCACCAGTACCATAATGCGGAAGTACATAGTCTGCTATCCAAATAGGTATCTTCTTGTGATTTAAAGGATTGATAGCATAGGATCCAGTAAATACTCCAGTTTTTGACTTATCCATCGAGCGATCTATATCGTTTTTTTGTTTAGTTTCTTCAATATATTCTTTGACTTGCTTTAATTCATCTTCTGATGTGACATGAAGCACAAGTGGATGTTCTGGAGCAAGTACACAGTATGTTGCACCATAAATCGTGTCCGGTCTTGTTGTAAAGACATCAAAAGACTCTGTTGATTGGTCAACTTTAAAAGTCATCATTGCACCATTGCTCTTGCCAATCCAATTACGTTGCATCTCTTTTAGGTGCTCTGGCCAATCAATTGTAACTAGGTCATCAAGTAGACGATCTGCATAAGCAGTAATACGAAGTACCCATTGACGCATTGCTTTTTTTATTACTGGATAATTCCCTCTTTCAGAAACCATCTTTCCATCAACCAGTTCAATTTCATCATTGGCTAGCACTGTGCCTAAGCCTTCACACCAATTAACTTCAACATCCTTTAAAACTGCTAAACCATGTTCATACATTTTCTTAAAAATCCATTGTGTCCATTTATAATAATTAGGATCAGCAGTTGCTAATTCTCTATCCCAATCAATACCTTTGCCAGACTCAATAATTTGGCGTTTATAATTTGTAATATTTTCGTATGTAAAACTTCTTGGATCTTTTCCTGTTGATAATGCATATTGCTCAGCAGGCAAACCAAAAGCATCCCACCCCATAGGATGAAGGACGTTGTAGCCCTGCATACGTTTAAATCTACTAATTATATCTGTTGCAGTATAATTTTCGATATGTCCGACGTGAAGTCCGCTTGAGCTTGGATATGGAAACATATCAAGCACATAGAATTTTTCTTTCAATCTATTTTCTTGAGTTTTAAATAGCTTTTGCTCATACCAATAAGCTTGCCATTTCTTTTCTGCTTCTTTATAATTATAAAACATATTTTTGTACCTTCTTTCGATGCTATATTCATTATATAAAAAAAAAGAGGATTTTCAAACAAAAAAAGGGAATTTCTATTCCCCTTTTGTTTTATTTTAAAGCTTCGACGTACTTAACGAGGTCTCCAACCGTTTTAATATTTTGTGCTTCTTCGTCACTTACTTGAATTGAGAATTCATCTTCAATGTTCATTATAAGTTCAACTGCATCAATTGAATCAGCACCAAGATCTTCTGCAAGTCTTGCTTCCATCGTAATTTTTTCCTCAGGGACGTTAAGTTCTTCAACAATCATTTCTTTAATACGCTCAAATATCATGTCTATATCCTCCTTATTTCAGCAATGTTATTATAAGTCATTATTCATTAATTGTCAATTCTTAAAAAATGTTTTTTGAACTTCAAAGCAATTTATTATTATCTTACACTCTGATAACGTTTACATAATTTGTTTTTATTTTTACTATTGTATCTTTTTACTTTTATGATACAATTACCTCAATAAAAAAAGCCAGCTTATTTTCAAGATAGGGTAACCCCCTTGAGTATAGAAAAATACATAAGCCAGCTATGGCTTTTTTTAATTGAAAAAGGAGATTTAAAATGAAGAGATTTTTAATTGTAGTTTTACTTGCTATTGGCGGGCTTAGCCTTTCTGCTTGCAGCAATAGCACGAATGTTTTTGATTTCATTTTGGATGAAAGTTATACAGAATTTGTAACCATGGCTACATCTGCTGACTATCCACCATATGAAAATATTGTTGAGGATCCAAAAACAGGTAAAAACACTGTTGCTGGAGTTGATATCGAAATTGCAAAGGCAATTGCTAATGCATTAGGAAAAAACTTAAGAGTTATCCATAAAGGGTTTGATTTTCTAGTCGAAGATGTACGCTCAGGAAAAGTTGATTTTATTATTGCAGCGATGACTCCGACACCTTCTCGTCAACTGATTATTGATTTTTCTAAATCTTATTATACTGAAGAAACAGTAGAGCAGGTTGTTTTGATTCATAAAGATAATGTAGATCTTTACCAAAGCATTGAAGACTTAAATGCATCTACAGTTCGTGTTGGAGCACAAACGGGTTCTATTCAAGCTGAATTTGCAGAACTATTTACGCCCAATGCAACAGCAAAAATCATCCAAGATTTAAATGAATTATTAAATAATTTGAACAACGATCAAATTGATGCCTTATTTACAGAAGGTCCAGTAGCTGATACACATATGAACAATGGCTATCCTGATTTTATTAAATTACAACTTGATGCTTTAGAGGGCTATGATGGAAATGCTGTTGGAGTTCAAAAAGGAAATACTGCGTTACTAACTGTTATTAATCAAGTCATAGATGATTTAAATGCTGAAGGATTAATTTCACAGTGGTTAACACAGTATTCTGAATAAAATAATGAATGTATTATTGAGCTTTTCTTTTCTACTTGATGGATATAAATTAAGTCTATTATTCCAAGGACTCATGATGACTCTTCTACTTGCTTTTCTTGCTGTCATCCTTGGTAGCATTCTTGCCTTAATTCCAGCATTAATGCGTCTATCAAATAAGAAAATATTAAAAATTCCAGCTACTGCCTATGTTGAAATTATTCGTGGAACACCTATGCTTGTTCAAGTATTACTCATTTATCAGCTCCTCAATATTCCTTTATTCTTAATTGGTGGTATGGATATGGGAAGTTTCATTCCAGGTCTTGTTGCTCTTCTTATTAATAGTTCTGCTTATATTAGTGAAATCATTCGTGGTGGTATTCAAGCTGTCGATAAAGGTCAAACAGAAGCAGCAAGATCATTGGGTATGAGCAGTTCACTTACCATGAAAAAAATTATTTTACCACAAGCGATTAAAAATATATTTCCTGCACTAGGTAATGAGTTTGTCACAATCATTAAAGAGACATCAATATTCATGTATTTAGGTATAGCAGAATTGATGTATCAAGTGGGTATTCTCAAAGCAAATTCACCTGCTGTAACTGAACTTTATATTGTTGCCGGACTCATGTATTTAATACTAACTTATCCATTGTCTAAGTTAATGAATCGTATAGAACGGAGAATGCATTATGCCGACGCAACTTAAAGATATTATTGTCATAAATGGCTTAAAAAAGACATTTAAGAGTACTATACATGCTTTAACAGGTGTTGATTTAGTTGTTAATAAAGGTGAGGTTGTATCGATTATTGGTCCTTCTGGATCAGGAAAATCAACACTGCTTAGATGTATGAATTTAATGGAAAATCCAACAGCTGGATCTGTGATTTTCGAAGGTCATGAATTGAATATTAAAGATAAAAACATCAATGAACTTAGACAAAAAATGGGTATGGTATTTCAATCATTTAATCTGTTCCCTCATTTAAGTGTCTTAGATAATATTACTCTTTCACCAAGATTAGTTTTAAAAATGAATGGTGATGAAGCTAAAAAAATGGCAATTGATTTGCTAATTAAGGTTGGTTTAGGTGATAAGATTGAAGCCTTTCCTAATCAACTTTCTGGTGGTCAAAAACAAAGGGTTGCCATTGCTAGAGCACTTGCGATGAAGCCTGATGTCATGCTTTTTGATGAGCCTACTTCTGCACTAGACCCTGAAATGGTTGGAGAAGTTTTAGCAGTTATGAGAAATCTAGCTGATGCTGGTATGACTATGGTTATTGTTACACACGAAATGGTTTTTGCTAAAGAGGTTTCAGATCGCATAGTTTTCATGGTAGAAGGTCAAATTGTTGAAATGGGTTCACCTGATGTAATATTTGTTAACCCCAAAGAAGAAAGAACCAAAGTGTTTCTTAAAAGAGTCAATGTATTTTAATTATAAAGGAGCTTTTGCTCCTTTTTTATATGAAAAAAGTTCTCATATAGGAGAACTTTTTATTTGCTAAACGTTTTATAAAAACATATTAATCTATTTAAAGATTTGTAGATTTACCTCTACCATAAAGTCTTGTCAAGTCTCTAATCTTAAATGATAATTTATTATTAATCTCGTGCTTTAATAAGCGCCAGCGCCAATTATTTCCAGTAGTTGATGGTATATTCATACGCCCTTCATCACCAAGATGTAAGTAATCTTGAATCGGAATAATTGTCGTGTCAGCTACACAAGCAAGTGTTGTTTTAATTAAGCTATCTACCTTATTTTGATTACCAGAATGATTAATATACTTTAAACAGTATTTTAAATCACTTTCGGGTAACTTGTTAAACCATGAAAGTGTTGTCGGGTTATCATGAGTTCCAGTATAGGCAATAATATTTCTTGTATAAAGATGAGGTATATAATCACTTTCTTCTCTAGAATCAAAAGCAAATTGTAATAACTTCATCCCTGGAAAACCTGTTTCTTTTAATAATTTCCTAACATCTGGAGTTACTACTCCAAGGTCTTCTGCAATAATATTAACATCACCAATTTGCTCTTTAATTGCATTAAATATTTGAATTCCAGGACCCTTTTTCCATTCTCCATGAATCGCTGTTTTCGCACCATATGGAATGCTATAAAAATTTTGGAATCCAATAAAATGATCAATGCGGATCATATCAAATAAAACCATAGATGATTTAACACGATCTATCCACCATTCATATTGTTGATCTTTCAAAGCGCTCCAATTATATAATGGATTGCCCCATAGTTGACCATCACTTGAATAATTATCAGGTGGAACACCGGCTATATGATTAGGTAATCTATCTGAATCAAGATCAAAATACTCTGGATTCGCCCATACATCACTACTGTCATAGGAAACATAAATAGGCATATCACCAATCATCATAATATTTCTATCATTGGCATACTTTTTAAGTTTAAGCCACTGTTCATATGATTTAAATTGTAAAAATTTATAAAATTCAATATCGTTTTTAAGAATTTTCGAATAGTGATCAAGTGCACTAGGCTTTCTTAAACGCAGATCATCACTCCATGAAATCCATGATGCACCATCGTGATCAACTTTAATTGCCATAAAAAGAGCAAAATCATTTAACCATTTTTTATTTTGTTCAATAAATAATAGATAATCTTTATCTTGCTGATTAAAACGATGAAAAGCTTTTTTTAAAACAATGAATCTTTCTTCATAAAGCTCTTTATAATCAACAAATCTTGAGGAATCAAAAGATGCAACAATTTCATTTTTACGTAATAACTTCTCCTTTACAAGTTCATCTAAATCAATGAAATAAGGATTGTTAGCAAAAGCTGAAAAAGTTTGATAAGGTGAATCTCCATAGGAGGTAGGTCCCAATGGTAAAAGTTGCCAGTAAGATTGCTCACTTTGTTCTAAAAAATCAACAAAACGGTATGCTTCCTTACCATAAGTTCCTATACCATAGGTACTCGGCAGACTCGAGATGTGTAGTAATATTCCAGTTTTTCTCATAATTCCTCCTTTAATTCGAATACGATAGATTCAAAAGGTTTAAGTTTAATTTTACCATTTTTTATGGATTGTTTCTTGTAATTTCCAATTACTTTCTTCATTATTTTAAATGACGATAAATCGTATTCAATGCGTTGTGAAGCAAATGAGTTAAGAACAAGTAACTTTTGGTTATGATTATATCTTAAATAATTAAATAAATATTCATCATTGTCATCGATCATTTCGTAATTACCATAGGTGATAACATCATGATACTCACTAAATCTTCTTAATTCTATTAACTTTTGATAATGATACCATAGTGAATTCTTATGTTTGATATTTTTTTCAACATTTATTTTTTTATAATTATAGTTTATAGGCATCCATGGGTTAACTACTGAAAATCCAGCATAATATGAAGCCGACCATTGCATAGGAGTTCTCGGATTATCACGAGACCTAATTGCTGCTTTTTTTAATGCCTTAACAGGATCGGAATCATCGAGTAGATATCTATGATATGCATTTACACTTGAGATATCTTTAAATTGTGAGACGTCATCAAATAAGAAATTGGTCATCCCTATTTCTTCTCCTTGATAAATAAAGGGTGTACCACGCATCATATGTAAGACAGTGGCAAGCATTTTTCCTGAAGCAAGTGGATACTGATGATTACCATATTGACTCATTAATCTAGGTTGATCATGATTTAACCAATTAAGTGGTACCCATCCTTTATCTTTAAATGCAATTTGCCATTTATTCAATGCCTTTTTTAAACATAACAAATTTGTTTTCAATTTCTTTGTGCTTAATACTTCATAAATATTATTACACCAATTATGATCAAAATTAAAAACCATTGATAATTCATTAGCCTCAAAAGCAGCATATTTCAAACCTGATTCAATTGATGCTTCTCCACCAACTTCTCCAATGGTTAGACAATCTGATTTAGAAAATAGTTTTTTATTTAGTTCTTTTAAATAATCGTGCACTTTGGGTAAATTTGAAAATCTATGCCAATCAAGTGGATATCTATCTGGTGCGTTTATAATATCTACAAATTCTGAACGATCTAGATGAGATACAGCATCTAATCTGAAACCATCAATACCTAAGTCAAGCCATTTTTGACCCACATTGATCATTTCATTTCGAACTTTTTCATTTTGCCAATTTAGATCTGGCATTTTATCAGAAAATATTTTCATGTAATAACTGTCTGTTAATTCATCATGTTTCCAGCAACTTCCACCAAAGAAGGATCCCCAATTTGTGGGTTCAATTTTTTTTCCCTCTTGAAGCTTACCTTCATGCCAAATATAATAATCACGATAAGGGTTATCTTTACTTTTACGGGATTCAATAAACCATGGATGTTCGTCTGAAGTATGATTTAAAACATAATCTAAGATTATTTTGATGCCTAATCCATGAGCTTTTTCTATTAATCTTTTAACATCATCCATTGTACCAAATTCTTTAGCAATGTCAAAAAAATTACGGACATCGTATCCGTGATCGTCCATAGGAGAGTCATAAAATGGGCAAATCCAGATTAAATTAACACCCAAAGATGATAAATATTCTAGCTTTTGAATTATTCCATTAATATCTCCAATACCATCATAATTTGTATCAAAAAAGCTTTTTGGATAGATTTGATAACCAACACTTTCCATCCACCATTTTTTCGTCATTTGCATATCCCCTCATACAAATATATTGTATCATAGATGTATTAGTGAACGAATAATGTTAGCGGTTTCATATTTTAATAAACTTCGGTTATGATATAATATTTTTGGTGATCAATATGAATAAATTAGCTTTATGGCATAATGCGAAATCTGAGTTTTCTTATGCCTATGATTCAAAGACATTACATATTACTTTAAGAACTGCAAAAAATGATATAGATTCAGTAAATATCATTTTTGGTGATCCCTTTGATTGGGATAGCGATAAATTCGGAAAACCTTATTGGAAACATGAAATTTTAGCCATGAATAAACGATATCAAACAGAAGATTTCGATTATTATTTTATTGATATTAAACCTCCATATTTACGAACTAAATATGCTTTTTTACTTGTAGATAAGAACAATACTTACGTTTACGGGGCCAAACGTTTACGCATACTCACTGATGAAAATAAACTTTATGAAAAATTTGATTTAAGTGAATATTATAATTTCCCTTATTTGAATCAAGAAGATCTACACCATACACCTTTTTGGGTTAAAGATACCGTATGGTACCAAATATTTCCTGATCGTTTTCACGCTGTAAACAACGATAGTCATTTAACTTGGGGCAAATTACCTGTTCATAATAATGAATTTTATGGTGGAAACCTTTTAGGAGTGATCGAAAAATTGCCTTATCTTAAAGATTTAGGGATTAACGGTATTTACTTCACTCCCATTTTTGAAGCACCAACTGCCCACAAATATGACACAACAAACTATTTTAAAATTGATCCTCAATTTGGAACAAATGAAGATTTTGGACTTTTAGTTAAAAAAGCACATGAACTAGACATTAAAGTGATGCTAGATGGCGTTTTTAATCATTGTGGATATGATCATCCTTATTTTCAAGATGTCGTAAAAAATGGGGAAAAAAGCATCTATAAAGATTGTTTTTTCATTGATAAATTTCCCGTAATTAACTTCCCGCTCAATACGAGTGGCAAACCAACAAATTATCATGGTGTTGAATTGAATTTGAAAACATTCGCTTTCACACCATTTATGCCTAAATGGAACACTGAAAATCCAATCACAGAAAAACATTTGCTCGATTGTATCCGTTATTGGATTGAAGAATATGATATCGATGGATGGCGATTAGATGTTTCTAACGAAATCAGTCATGATTTTCTTAGACAAATCAAAAAAGTAAGTCGCCAAGCAAAAAAAGATACCTTTATTTTAGGAGAAAATTGGGATTCTTCTTATCCTTGGTTACACGGTGACCAATTAGATTCAGTGATGAATTACGATTTGAGTTATCCTATTTGGAAGTATTTAGAAAATAAAATTGATTTAACAACTTTTGAAGACATGGTAACACAATATCTTGCAACTACACCAAAGAACGTGATGGAAAACATGTTTAATCTTGTCGGTAGTCATGATACAGTTAGAATTAAAAAACGCCTTAATGATGACCCCAGACGTGTTAAACTTAGCTATTTATTGATGTTTTTGTCATCAGGTGCACCAAATATCTATTATGGAGATGAAATTGGTTTAACTGGGGAGCATGACCCTGATAACAGAAGATGTATGATATGGGATGAACCTAATCAAGATTTAGATTTTAAATCCTTTGTTAAAAAAATAATTCAGTTAAGAAATCAACATCAAGCATTTAAAACCTATGATTATCATTTTATTTCATCAGATTTTTTAATTTTTAGAAAGCAGAAAGATTTAGATGTGATTTATGTCGTCATAAACAATGGAAATAAGCGCACTGCTAAATTACATAAAGAAATCACTGGTCATTACATTAACCTTTTTACAAGCGAAAATATAGTGCTTCATGATACAATAACTTTAGAAGCATATCAATTTATAGTGCTACAAAAGGAGTCATAAAAATGAAACCGACAATTCGTGATGTTGCTAAAAAAGCAAACGTCAGTGTATCAACTGTATCAAGAGTGATTAATCAAAAAGGTTATGTTCATGAAGATACAAAAGTATTAATTGAAAATATAATTAAAGAAATAGGTTTTGTTCCAAATCAGCTTGCAAGAAGTCTAAGTAATCATAGCTCAAAAATTATTGGAGTTATAGTCCCGCATATTGGTCCGTCATTTTATGGCGAATTACTTGAAGGTATAGAATCTCAAGCGGCCGCTTATGGATATAAGATTATGTTCTGTCATACACAAGATGATCCCGATAGAGAACTAGAATATCTAAGGTTTTTTGAACAGTATAATATTGAAGGCCTAATTATCGCATCAAACTTCTCAAATACAGATAAGTTAGCTGATCTCGACATTCCTGTTGTCACCGTTGATCATATTCTTGATGAAAATATTCCCTCAATCACTTCAGATAATATCAAAGGCGGAGGTTTAGCAGCTCGAAAACTCATCGAAACTGGCGCTAAAAATATTTTGGTTTTTAGAGGTCCTTCATTCTTACTCACTACGATAGAACGTACGATAGGTTTTTTAAATGAATTAAAGCCTAATGGATTGTTCGCTGATATTTTTGATTTCGATTTAATCAGTCCAGATGTTAAACTCATTGAAGAAATTCTTAAAAATAATCCACAAGTGGATGCTATATTTACATTTTCAGATACTTTAGCCTTTGCTACATTAAATATCCTTCAAAAACTCGGGAAAAAGGTCCCTCAAGATGTCTCTCTTATTGGATTTGATGATACCCCATTCAGTAAATGGGTAAAACCATCTATAACAACAATCAGACAATCAGTAAATTTTATGGGTAAACAATCATTCATTAATTTAACAAGATTGATTCGTGGAGTTGAATTAGATATTCTACATGATATTATTGATGTTAAATTAATTGAAAGAGAAACCACAAAATAGAAAGAAAGCACTTCTCGCGAAGTGCTATTTTTTATATCTAAGAATTATTCCTGACAAAGGTCCTAGTTTTGGTCGTATATAATATTTAAATTGATTTTTTTCTCCTTTAATTGCTTTCAGTGAGATACCATTATATAAGTTACTGCCAAAATAAATCTCTTTATCACTATTAATTAACTCTTCATAAATACCAGCATGAGGAACACCAACTTCATAAAACTCATGCACATTGGGTGTCATATTGAGAACAATAACTAATGTTTCATTATCACTTCTTCTTATATAAGCAAAAACACTTTGGTTATGATCATCAGCAATTGACCATTCAAATCCTTTTTGTAAATAATCATACTGATATAGTGCATCATGGTGTTTATACACTTGAACTAAATCTCTAAAGAAACGATTTGCCTTTTGGTGTGCTGGATAATCAAATAGATTCCAGTCTAATTCTTTTTGGAAAGCCCACTCAGAAAATGAAGCAAATTCTTGACCCATGAAAAGTAATTTTTTACCAGGATGTGTCATCCATAAAGTCATTAATAATCGCCAATTCGCCATTTTTTGGAAGTAGTCACCTGGCATTTTATTGACAAGACTACCCTTCATATGAACAACTTCATCATGAGAAAAAGGTAATATAAATTGCTCATTAAAGGCGTAAACTAATCCAAAAGTTATTTTATCATGATGATACTTACGATGTATCGGATCTTCTTTAAAATATCTTAATGTGTCATTCATAAATCCCATATTCCATTTGTAATTAAACCCTATACCACCAACATTGACTGGATGTGTCACAGCTGGATAATCTGTTGAATCCTCAGCCATAAATAACACTCTATCATCCTTGCCAAATAAGTGATAACTTAGTTGTCTGATAAAATTAATAGCATCTTGATTAACACCGTTTTCTCTATTTCCAAGATAATAAATCAAATTTGAAACAGCATCTATACGATAACCATCAATATGGAAATAATCCATCCAAAAAGTAAGTGCTGATAACATAAAGCTTCTTGTTATACCTTTTGAAAAATCTAGATTATCAGTTCCCCATGTCACATTTTCTCTTCTAAAACTGTCATTAAATTCATAAAGAGGTGTTCCATCGAAAAACGATAGCCCATGTCCATCTTTGCAGATATGTCCTAAGACCCAGTCCATAATCACACCAATACCTGATTGATGCATTTTATCAATAAAATACATAAAATCCATTGGAACACCAAAGCGTGATGTAGCCGAAAAATATCCTGTTCCTTGATATCCCCAAGAATCATCTAAAGGATATTCATAAACTGGCATAAGTTCAACATGTGTGAATCCTTGCTCCAAAACATATAAGACAAGCTCATCAACTATTTCGTTATATGGTTTGAATTGTCCATATTTACGACGCCATGATCCAAGATGAACTTCATAAATTAAAAATGGTTCTTCATAAGTTTTTTTCTTATTATTTATCCAATCTTGATCATGCCATTGATAACCATTAAGTTCACAAACTTTTGATGCAGTTTGTGGTCTTACTTCAGCATAGAACCCAAACGGATCAGCTTTATAGAGCACACG
>JAFGTI010000027.1 GCA_016934175.1 Acholeplasmataceae bacterium
CTTCTGCTTTTACTTCTGCTTTTACTTCTGCTTTTGGTTTCTTTTCAACAACAGGCACTTCTTTAATAGGTTCAATCTTTTCTTCAACTATAACTTTGTTCTCTATTGCTTCTCTTGCTTGCTTTTCAGCAAGTTTGCGCGCTTTCTTTTTTTTATTAAAAAAACACATGGGCATAACCCCCTTCTTATTCTTTAATTTCATTATATTACAATATAAGTAAAAAACAAGGTAATTTTGCTTGATTCTTTACTAACACTAGTTAAATCTATATTTTTATTGCATATTACTAATTTATACTCAAAATAAATAAAAATATATGTGTAAATATATTAAAAAAAGAAATATCTTATCAATAATGAATTAATATTTCTTTTTATGCACTTAATTGAACAACGGTAACGTATCTTGATATATGCGATGTATTCCCGTTAATATCAGTTGCATGATATGAAATCACGTATTCACCAGCTGTATTAACATCTACTGACCCCTCAACATTTATAACCACTTCACCCAAACTGTTTTCTATTAAAGAAACTGATGCATCTATCCAAGTTTTACCTAGGACAACTGTATCTATACCAGGGTTGAGTGACAATACCGGCGGAGTATTATCAACAACAGTAACATAACGCGTTATAGATTTTTCAAAGTCTAAATATTGAATTTGATAAGTAATCTCATATACTCCAATCTGCATATGATTAACATTTTCCGATATGATGATTGGATTCAATTTTCTAAATCCATAATTTGCTGAAGCTCCAGCATCATTAAATGTTTCTCCAACTTCGATAGTATCAACACCAGGATTCAATTTAATACTTAAAGATGTTTCAGTAATTGTAATACAAGAGGATAACAATAATACTAAAACAATGATGAACAGAGCATATACTTTTTTCATATTACCCACACTTCCTCATCTTTTTTATTATAGACGGCAGGTGATATACTTGTCTCTACAGATTCAATAACATAGATATATTTTTCTTTAGTAAATATTTGATCTCCAACTTGTACAGTATAGGTAATCACATAGACACCTGCTTGATTGGCATCAACTAATCCTGAGACTTCAATAACTCCTCGGTCAGAGGTTGCACCAGCATCAACATAAGGATAACCTTCATAGATCGTAGTTATATCTGGATTTAAAACAATTTCAACTGATTCTTTCAATTCAATAATATGTACAATTCTAACCAGTGTATCTAATAGAAAATCATTATCATATATATCGTAATATACAGTATAAACTCCAATGGTTTCTATATCGACACTTGATCTTGTGACGACAGTTATCAATGAGTCTATAGCATTAACTCCTTCATCAATCCATTCATTTCCTAATTCTATGGTATCAATACCAGGAGATAAAGCAATTGAATCCGGCTTATAGATTTTCTGATAAACCGGATAAATATCCATATCAGATATAACATTATTCGAATTATGACTCCAATTAGTAAAAATATATTCAAATGATGTTGTTGAAGATTTTATTGGCTCTAAAGGTGGCAAAACACTTTGATTGATATATACTCGAGACTCTTGAATAACTGTAATTAAGTCACTATCATAATATTTCACTCTATATTTAATTTCATCAAATTTGGCATATAAAATTAAATTTTGTTCTATAGGGGATGAAACATAAATATTAATCAAATCAGGTTCTAAATACCAACCTAAAAAATCTCTGTTAATGTCTATTGGATCAACTAGAGTAAACATTTGTCCTTCTTGAACTTGTATTACATCGTCAATATCACCATTCACATAAGTTGTCACACTGAAATATAGTTCTTCGAAATATGCATACAATGTAAGATCACCAGTAATTGGAGATTCTATGTATACTTGTTGATAGTCGCTATCTAAATACCAATCAATTAATTCAAATCCGTATAAAGATGAAATAGGTAATTCGAATGTTTGGCCATAAGGAACTTGTATATCAGCCACTTCTGAACCATCACTTATAAAATGAACAGTATATAAAATAGGATCAAATTTTGCATATAGTGTCATCGTTCCAGTTACAATATTTAACTCTAGATCAAAGATATTCTGAAATAACGGATCTGAATACCATCCTACAAAATTATGACCTTCTTTTTGTGGGTCCTCAATATTTATGGTTTCACCTATATAAACCGTAATAGGATCTATGATTGTTCCACCATTAGTTTCAAATGAGACAGTTGCATCTTGTAGATCCAATAAAATTGAATTTTTCGCATTAACAATACCGTATCCAAAATATATATCTTTCCCTTCTAGTCCTTCATCAACAGCACCATTTTGTAATCTGTCTATGATTTGTTGATCAGATGCATCAGGATAATAAGCTAACAAAAGTGCTAAAACTCCTGTAACTTGTGGAGCTGCTAAAGAAGTACCCGATGAATATCCATATTGATTATCCATTTGCGTTGTAATTATACTGGTTCCTGGAGCTGCTATATCAATATCTAAATTATAATTAGAGTAACTTGCACTTGTTCTATCTTCATCGACTGCTGCTACGGAAATAACGCCATCATATGAGGCAGGATAAAACAAATCATTAGTCCCATCATTACCAGCTGCAGCTACAACAATGACACCATGATCTCTCGCATAAGTTACAGCATCTTGCATTTCAGTGCTCGAATCTGGGCCTCCAAGACTCATATTAATCACATCTGCGCCATTTTCAACTGCATAATATATACCATTAATAATTGAATCATCAGAAAAAGTTCTTGATTCGTCTTCATCTTCACCAATTGTAGCGGGATTATCAAGATTGTTTGCCTTTATAATGAGTAGTGTGCTATTTTGAACTAACCCAGCAACACCAGTATTATTATTTTTGATTGCACCAATTACACCTGTCACTGATGTCCCGTGACCTGCATCGTCTATTACATAATTAATACCAACCTGATCTGTTCTAGAATTATAAGAAAGTGGTGATATTCTTCCTATGAACTCAGGATGATCGATATCAATCCCCGAATCAATGATGGCAATAACAACATCCGCTCCTCCATCAGTAAATTGCCAAGCAAGTTCCATTTCCATCATATCTAAAGCATATTGTTCACTATAATATGGATCATTAAATGGATTCGCACTAGGTCTACCTTCTACATAATAAATAGAATTGAGTGAAAATCCTGAATCAAGTAAGGTATTTAAAGTTTCAATATTGTTAACTGCAAATTTCGCAATTCCATAGGGAGAAACATCTAATAAAGCTATTTCATATGCGTCAGCCAATTGAGTTGCCTCTTCATCGAATTCTAAATGATATAATACTTCATTGTAAAAAAGAGTCGCTTTACTATCATCATTTTGGATGAAAGAAAAAAACGAAATAGATATAAATGAAAATAAGATTAAGATGTATGTAACTCTCATTAATTTTGTTTTCATATTATAACCCCACTTAAATTATATCTTATTTCATAAAGTATACAAATTATATCCATTTTTTATTGGCGAATTGTAAAATTTTTCACATATTTTAACTATTTTTATTTAATTCCCAATAAATTCAGTTCCTCTTGTGTATATTAATCGAAGTCAAAATAAGGAGGCATTCAAATGAAAAAGAAATTTATTATGTTTAGTATATTAGGATTAATCGTAGCAAGTATCGCTTTTGTAGGATTTAGTGTAAGTGCAACTTCAGATTATGCAACTGTCGATGATTATGGTGTATACACAGTAAGTGAAGATGGAACATATTCCATTGAGGAAATGTTAGTTAGTGCCATACAAGATGAATATTTAGCTCAAGCAACATATGCAGCAATTATTGAAGCATATGGTGAAGTTAGACCTTTTACAAAAATCATCTTAGCTGAACAAACACATATTGATCTATTATTACCATTGTTTGAAGCATATGGCATAGAAGTTCCAGTTAATGATGCAGCACAATATGTTGTTTTACCCGATTCAATCTCAAGTGCATTAGCAACTGGTGTTGAAGCAGAAACACTTAATATCGCAATGTATGAAGTATTTTTAAATCAAGTAGATTTACCAAATGATGTAGCAACAGTATTTGAATATTTACAAGCAGCATCAGAAAATCATCTTGCAGCATTCTCAAATGATAGACTAATGGGTGCAGGTTATGATTTAGCTAATATGATTAAAAATCAATTTAGAAAAGGTTCTTCCCAAGGTCATCGTGGACAAGGTAGCCAAGAACAAATACAAAGTGGAGAATGTATCAAATAAAAA
>JAFGTI010000135.1 GCA_016934175.1 Acholeplasmataceae bacterium
GCATGTGGAGACTGTAGTAGCACTATACAAAAAAGGCTAATAATATTTGCCCAAATGCCTTTAAAAACCAAGCTTTTCATGTTTAAGACAGATGTCTTGAATTATCGCAATAAGGAACTAAAAGATGAGATTGTCGTAAGACTTGGCTTTTTGATGTGAAATGTAGGGACATAAGTCGAATAATAAAATCCACTTACACTAGTAGGTGGATTTGCATTTCATTAATCAGAGTTGACATTGTTCGCAATTGCGAATATAATAATTTAAGAGTTTGTGTAGAGGTGATATAGATGGATTATATTTCGGTTAAGGATATAGCTAAAAAGTGGCATATTTCTAAAAGGCGTGTTCAAATATTATGTAGTGAAGGTAGAGTACAAGGGGCTTTAAGAATTGGTAATTTATGGGCCATACCTAGAGATGCAGAAAAACCTATTGATTTAAGAATAAAATCAAAAGATACATAATATATAGACAGGAGATTTTGTATGAGCGATAAATATAATGTAATAGATTTATTTTGTGGTTGTGGGGGATTTTCAAAGGGTTTTGAACAAGCAGGATTTAACATTAAACTTGGGTTAGACTCGTGGAAAGATGCCACAAAAACATATGAATATAATTTTCCAGATTCCATAGTAGTAAATGATGATATCACAAATATTACAGGGAAATCATTGCTTGATTTAATGGATTTGAATAATGATAGTATTGATGTTATTATTGGAGGTCCTCCATGCCAAGGGTTCTCGGTTTCAGGTAAAAGATTGATCGATGACCCAAGAAATACATTATATAAATCTTTTGTTAGAATAGTAGATGATATAAAACCTAAAATTTTTGTAATGGAAAATGTGCCTGGGTTAATAAGATTATTTAATGGAAAAGCAAAAGATGAAATAATGGAAGATTTCAGAAACATTGGATATAATGTTCAAGTTAAAATGTTATCTGCAGACGAGTATGGTGTACCACAGAAAAGAAAACGAGTTTTTTTTGTTGGGCTTGATGAAAATCAAATTGTAAATTCGGATAAATTTAGTTTTCCAGAACCAACTTATGGTGTAGATAAAGATTTATTGCCATTTGTAAACTGTAAGGATGCTATATCAGATTTGGATTATATAAGTGATGAAGTACCACTTGGAGATGAAGAGCATTATTCAACAAATGCTAATACAGTCTATCAAAAAAAAATGAGAGATGATTCACATATGTTATTTAACCATGTAACAACAGTTCATAAAGCGGAAACAAAACGAATTATAAGCCTCGTACCTGATGGAGGAAATTATAAGGATTTACCAGAACATTTGAAAGATACACGAAAAGTAAATATTGCTTGGACACGAATGAATAGTAGCAAACCAAGCTTTACTATTGATACTGGTCATAATCATCATTTTCATTACAGAGCAAATAGAGTTCCAACAGCAAGAGAGTCTGCAAGAATTCAATCCTTTCCAGATAAATTTAGATTTATAGGGACAAAAACAAGTCAGTTAAAGCAGGTTGGGAATGCTGTACCACCAATGCTTGCAGAAGTAATTGCAACAAAAGTAGTTGAATTATTGAAAAGGGGATAAAATAATGTATAATCATTTCAATCAATATAGGTGTACTATAATTAGAGGGAAGTCTAAAGGCGAAATGGATAATTTGTTGCCTGCATATGCTCAAATAATTGATGAAATAACACCTGCAGATAAGGGGAGTTTTGAGGATTCTTTTAATCGATTATTGAAAAGGTTCTTACCTAATGCATCTATTAAGACATTAGATAATCATAGAACTGAAATTGCAGGAAAGCTGTTCGGAATGTATTATATAGATGAAAATCAGAATGTATATACATCAGAAAGAACCCTTAAATTTTTAGAGGACAATGATCAACCAGCATTTTTTAAAGATATGTGTTTTAAGATTCAGTATCCAAATGGAATGGACAAACCAGCTACTATACTTGAAAGAATTAACAATAACATTTCAGTTAGACCATGTTCATTAGTACTAAGTGTTTTATTAGAGGCAAAAGAAGTTGGATTGGTATTGACTAAGAATGATATCGGTTATTATATATTAAATTCATTAGATGCGTTGCAAGGTAAAGCTTTTCCAAATGAAATAGTAAATGTAATCGTCAACGATAAGAATGAAGGGATTATAAGAAAGATAAGAAATCCTGGTAAAGCGTCTTCTTATAATATGCAACATATAAATGAGCTTCTAAACTATCTAGAACTAGCAAATTTGATCCATATTGGAATGGAATATGAAGTGTTATTGAATGAAAATGAGTTAAATGCTATAAATTATTTTGCAAAGCATTGGGATGAAAAATTAGAATTTGATGTATATTCATACGATTTATCTACAGTTGAAAATAGGAAAAAAATTGGAACAGATTGGAGTTTATATTTTTCAAAACTTGTAGATAGTAAAGAAATCTTCACGACAACTGCAAAATCATTAGGAATTCCAGAAGAAAAATTACCTAAAAAATCAGGTAGAACTGATTTAGTTGCGCTAGGTGATGAAGGTGAACTATTTGTTTACGAGTATGAAAAAGAACGTGTTAAATCATATAATCATCGATTAGCTTCAAAAGTACTTCACCTTGGTAAAACAAGAGGTTTGGGGTATGATATTCAATCTGTGATTGCCGAGGATGGTGATATATCAGAATTTGTTAAATATATAGAAGTTAAGTCCACTAAGCGAGTCACAGCCCCAAGCATAGAAGATGATAATTGGATTGATACAATAAACTTAACAAGGAATGAATGGATAGCAGCTAATCAACATAGTAATTACTATTTTATTTATAGAGTATATTTTGTTAGAGGAACTGTTTTTATGTATGTAATAAAGAATGTAAAAGAAAAAGTCGATGATGGATTATTGAGAGTAATTCCAGTGGCATATAGGGCTGATTTTGGAAATTCGGCAATTGATATGGTTATTAAAGAAGCAAGGAGTGAATATAGTGTATAAAGTAGTTTCTGTATTTTCGGGCTGTGGTGGAGCTGATCTAGGACTGTTGGGTGGATTTGAGTTTAATAAAGAACAATATCAGCGATTACCATATAATATAGTATATGCAACAGATATAAATGAAAAAGCTTTGAATACTTATAAAAAAAATTTTGATTGCCACAAAGTAGTTTGTGATGATATTCAAAATATTAATGCAAGTGAAATTCCTGACCATGATGTTTTAATGGGTGGTTTTCCGTGTCAATCATTTAGTACTGTGAATCCCAATAAAGATCCATTTGATGATAGAGCAAACTTATATAAAGAGATGATAAGAATTTTGAAAGCTAAAAGTCCAAAAGCATTTATAGCAGAAAATGTTAGGGGATTTATGACTCTGCATAAAGGTAAAATATTCAGTAGAGTGATTAAAGAATTTGAGTTAGCCGGATATAAAACTTATTCTATGCTAATGAATTCAGCCGACTATGGAATTCCGCAAAAGAGACAAAGAGTTATTATTATCGGAATTAGAGATGATTTGAAAAAGGAATATATTTTCCCTAAAAAAACGACTGCCAATGAGTGGGTACCATTATCAGTTGCAGTAAAGAGCCTAGTTCCAGAAGATAATAAGTATTATTTTTCGAAGCGTGCTGTCGAAGGAATGAAAAAAGCAAAAAATAATATGAAAAGAGGATTATATCAAAATCTTAATGAACCATGCTTGACCATTACGAGTCATCTTGCGAAAGTTAGCTTAAACTCTAGAGATCCAGTTCTTTTGGTTGATCCAGAGAATGAATTATACAGAAGATTTACCCCAAGAGAAGCTGCTAGAATTCAGTCATTTCCAGATGAATTTGTTTTTGCTGGTTCAGAAGGTGATGCATATAGGCAAATTGGTAATGCAGTACCACCAGTACTAGCTTGGCATATTGCCAAATCGTTACTTGAAGTGCTAGATGCAGAAAAATCAGAGAATGGAGAAATTATATTTAACGATATAGCTAATTTAAAATATCAATTAGCCTGAATTATGATTAATGATTTAGGCTGAACCAAAAAATAAATTATAAAGTAACAAAATATTTTCGGCACCCCCCTATCTATTTTCGGCTTATAGATAGGGGGATTTTTTTATACTTTTTTTCGTACACCCCCTATGATTTTTCGGCTAATAAGTGAGGGGCAAAAATTAAAATGCAAAATGAATAGACCAACCC
>JAFGTI010000028.1 GCA_016934175.1 Acholeplasmataceae bacterium
AGTGTGTTTAATTGAAAAATGGGCGCTTTATAACCTTTGATTACAAAATAATAACCATTTAAATAAGTTATTCGCTTTTGTCCGGCATTATAGACATGTGCATCATAAACATCAACCTCATATTGGTGTTTTGATTGGAAAGTAATCTTATAAAAAAGAGATTTAACCGATAATAAAGGATATAGATGACTGGAATGAAAATCTTCTTTCTGTTTTGGATAAGCTTCATAAGTGAATGTCGTAAGTTCACTAAAATTGATATCTTCAACCACCTTTGGATATAAAAATTCATAATTAGGTTTTTCACTGACATAAATCATCGACATAATGAAAGTGAAAATAAATGAGAAAACCAATAATGCGAATGACACAAAAAACAAAACTAAAAATAGGACACCTAAATCATAAAGAAAGAAAAAAATGATGACGGGGACTATAAATGATGAGGAAACATATAATAAAGTTTTGATTGCTTTTTTCTTTTGTATTTTCATTAAATCATGATAAGCAATTGAAAGTTCATTTGAAAATAAAAACTCCATTTTTTCCCTCCTTTTTTCTGATTCTATGGATTTGATAAGTGTTTAATAATATTTTGTTCAAGTATATTAATTCGATTTTCTGGACCAACTTCAAGAATTGAAATACTTGCATTATCTATTTTAATTAAGTCTCTTTGACTTAGATCATAACCTAAAAGATAACAAAGTAAAACTCTTATGACCCCACCATGCGTAACGATACATAAATTTTGATACTCTTTTTCTATTAATTTCATAAATAGAGAAACAACTCTATTTTGAAACTCAACTAATGATTCTCCTCCTGAAATCGGGACACCAAAAAGTTGATTTTCATATTGTATCAAATCATCTTGGTAGGCTTCTTGAATTTCTTCCCAAGTTAATCCTTCCCAATTGCCAACATTCATCTCTCTTAAATCATGAGAAAGGGTTAATGGGCACAATAAAGACTTTTGAATATATTGAGCTGTTTTTAAGGAGCGAGAGAGATCACTTGTATACATGTGATCAATTTCGACATCCTTAAAATAGTTGGTTAACATCTTGGCTTGAATCATACCAACTGTATCTAATTCAATGTCTGCCCATCCTTGAAAGCGATGATTAAAATTCCAATCTGTTTGTCCATGCCTGACGAGGTAGATTTTCATAAGAATACCTCCTGTTTTAAAACTATTTTCGAATCAATAGACTTACTGATTCTACTAATGATGTATAAGGAAACATGTCGATAGGGACTGTTTCTATTAATTCATAATCATGACATAGGTGTTCTAAATCTTTCGCTAATGTTGATGGATTACAAGAACCATAGATAAGTCTGCTCGGTTTAAATGAAAGTATTAGATCGATTGTTTCTCTACCTAAACCAGTTCTTGGAGGATCAAAAAACATCACGTCAATCTTTTTTTCTTTCAATCCACTGAGTGCTCTTTTGAAATCGCTTTGTAGAATGCTCACATTCTCGATATGATTGGCTTCTAATGACATTTTAGCACTCTCACATGCTGCAGGATCAAGTTCTACAGCATAGATGTGTTTTGCATCACGACTGATGTAATGACTGATAGGAGCGACTCCTGCATAGGCATCAATTGCTATTTCATGTGATTTTAAATTGGCTAGTCTTTTCATTTCTAAATAGAAAAGATGAGCTTGCTCTGAATTTAACTGAAAGAATGCTTCTGGCTTCAACATGAAATGATATCCACCGAGTGATTCTTTAAGTTCTGTTTTACCATGTAAAAGACGCATTTGATTTGTGAAGAAACCTGGCTTCTTTAATGAGTCATTGATGACTTCAACAACAGAAGTTACTGAGGGTTCTGACTTGATTAAATCTTCTGTAAGTTGTTCTAATCTTTGTGATTTTTTGGCCATAATGAGCGATACTTGAGCTTCTTGAGTCGTTTCACTTACTCGGACGACTAAAGAGCGTACATAACCTCTTTTTGTTTTTGGATCGATAGCATCTATTTGATATTGATCCATCAAAGAGATGATTGTGTTTAATATATGATTGATCTGTTTGTTTTGGATGGGGCATTCATTAATTTCTACAAATTGATTAGAAGCTTTTGCATACATACCAAAAACATTTTTACCTCTTATTTTTTGTACAGGTAAGGAAGCTTTATTTCTGTAATTTTTAGGATTTTTCGCACCGATAGTATTTTTAATGATACTTGGATTGATTTTCTTTTTGATATAGCGATCAAATGATTGAATGATGAGATCACGTTTCTGGATAAGGGTTTTCTCATAGTCATAATGCTGAGTTTGACATCCACCACATATTTGATAGACTGGACAAAAAGGAGTGATTCGGTCGGGACTTTCTGAAATGATTTCAACAATTTCTGCTACTGCTCTATTATCAAAAACTTCAGTAATTTCAACTTCAAGTTTTTCATTAGGTAAGGCTTGATCAACAAAAATAGCTAATTTTTGATAATAACCAATTCCTTCTCCATTTATTCCCATCTTTCTAATATGTATTTGAATTCTATCACCAATTTTTATGTGTTCATTCATATTGCACCTCTATCTTATACCTCTATTTTAACACAAATTTTGATAACGTATCATCTAGATAAAAAAAATGGGAACATGAGTTCCCATGTAAATATTCGTTAAAATTGGAAGAAAAATCCACTAACTACAACTAAGATGATAAGTGAAATGATAAGTCCTAATATTTGTTTATACTGGCCTTTGAAATGCTTCTCGTTTACATTCTTACCCAAAACAAATTCAGGATTATCAATTATTTTTTCTCTGATATTTGTTACATTTGCTAAATTGATCTTGATTCGCAAGATGTAATAGCATGTATAAGCCAGTAGCATGACACCCAAATACCAATAAACATTTGATCCAATATCAGCAAGCAATTTAAAATTGGAAAGCATCAGTTCGTTATTAAATACTATGTTTCTAAGACCAATAGATAACATCCAAAAGTTTAAGATAAATAAAATGATTTTCAAAGGAGATAAAGCATTATACTTCCTAATATATCTAATCTCTTCCATCTTAAGAGCCTCAAGTTCTTCATAAAGAGATTCTTTTAAAGGGAATTCGAAATCGAGATGCACCCATGAAGTGTCCTCTTTTTTGTTGTCTTTAAATAGTTCTTGCCATTCTTCAGCATCAAACTCATACTTTTTGGAAGTATATGTCTTATCTTTATATTTAAATGAGAGCTCAAATGTTGGTACTAAAGTTTTGTAGATATTAAACTTCTTAACAGTTATTTTAAGTTGTTTTGCTTTTTCTTTGTGCTTTTTCTTGATATCATTTTTGATTTCAGACTGGACTAATTCATCGATGTCATGATCTGAAATAGATGTTTCTAAATGAGGAATTTGATTTTTAAGATTAAATAGATCAAAGAGTTCTCGTAATTTTAAAAACTCATAATGATCACGTTCTGATGATTGGAAAAATCCAGTACTAATCTTACTGTTTACAAAAACAGTTTCTTGATATTCATCTGAGGCTTTGCCTTCAGCAAAATATCCTTCAGTGAGCACATAAGGTTCATAGTTGAAACTTTCGGTACCATCTATAGGTTCATAATCATAAGCGGCATTTAAAAGTTTGATTTTCAACTGGAAAATCACATGAATATCTAATTTATCTTTTGAAAAATATTGTTTAAAATCATCATCTATATAGTAACAATGTTCTATATAGTTCATTACTTCATTTTTAATTTTATCAAGTGAGAAATTGGAATGAATATCATCTTTATGCATTAAGATTTGATCGGGAGCTTCCTCAATAAAATCTTGAAATTCTTTCGCAACAAGACCATGTTTTAAAGCTTCTTTGAGCTGTAAGAAAGCTTTTTTCCCGTTATAAAGCTCTTTTGTTTGATAAATTTGATAAAGATAGAGATGTGCTTCTTTTGATAAATCTTCTTGGATTGATTCTAAGAACCATTGTTCAGCACTTCTATAGGATTCTCTTTTTAAAAGAATCTTCGCGAGTTCATACTTTGTCTCTCTATATCCAAGTCCATATGCTTTTTGATAATAATCTTCCATTTCTTCTAAAGTGCAAGTGTTATTAAAAATTTCATTATTGAGTAAATAAGGGATTGAAAGTTCAACTTTACCTGAGCGAAAAACATCAATCATGAACTGTGATCCTAATTGATAACCATCTTCATAGTAAATACTCTTTGGATTTTTGCTTTGATTAAAAAGCAGTTTTCCAGAGAGAACTTTTGCTTCAAAATGATTAAGTTCGGAGGCTTTAATCAAGTAATCAATAGCAATATCAATATCTTTTGGATAACCATTGCCTTGATAGTAATCTAAGCCTAACTGATAAAGTGTCTCAGCTTTGCTCATTCAAATCTCCTTAATCTTTATACTTATTATAATGATTATTGGATGAAAAAAGAAATCTTATGTTTAAACCATGATTGATGACTCTATTTTACCTTATTGATCCTCAAATGAAACATAAAAGAACTGAATAGAGAAAAAAAACAACAAATGAAGTCCTTAATTTATTAAAAAAAAGTCAGTTTCGAATGAAACTAACTTTTGATATCAATCTCTATTTTATTTTATAGCTTTTCTATGCGAAGTACTTCTCTTGCAATCATGACCTCTTCATTGGTAGGGATAATATAAGCTTTAACTTTAGAGTTCTTAGTGGTGATTAAATGTTCTCCACGCTTTTTATTTTCTTCGTGATCAATCTCGACACCAAGTACTTTTACTGCATCTAAGACGTGTGCTCTGACTTCTGGTGCATTTTCTCCAATACCTGCTGTAAAGATAATCGCATCAAGTCCACCCATATAAACATAATATGAACCAATATAATCTGCGATACGTTTAATTTGAATCGTATGTGCAAGTTTTGCACGATGATTCCCATTTTCCATCTCGCGAATAATATCTCTAGAGTCATTAGAAATACCGGAAACACCTAGATAACCAGATTTTTTATTAAGTTCATCTAAGACTTGAGCAAATGTCTTATCTTCTTTATCTGAAATTAGCATTAAAACAGATGGATCAATATTACCTGATCTTGTTCCCATTGGAATGCCTTCAAGCGGTGTTAAACCCATGGATGTATCCACTGATTTTCCGCCATCAACAGCGCAAAGTGATGCACCATTTCCTAAATGACAAATCACTAATTTAGCTTTTGGATTATCTAAAAGTTGAATTGCTCTTTCAGAGACAAATTGATGAGAGGTGCCATGAAAACCATATTTTCTAACACCATATTTGACATACCATTCATAAGGAGTTGCATACATGTATGCATCTTCTTCCATCGTTTGATGAAATGTTGTATCAAATACTGCAACTTGAATTATTTGTGGTAAAGCTTTTCTAAAGGCTTCTATCCCTGTGATATTTGCAGGATTGTGTAGAGGTGCTAGATCATTGAGACTTCTAATTTGATCAACAACCTCATCAGTGATAATCACTGAATCCTTGAATATTTCTCCACCTTGAACAACACGGTGGCCAACACCTTTAATGTCATCTAATGATTCAATAATGTGATGTTTAAGTAATCCTTCAACTACAAGTTCAACAGCGACCTTGTGGTCAAGTATTTCTTTGGTAACAACGACCTTTTCACCATTCACTTTAATTGAGAAATTAGCATTATAATAACCAATTCTTTCAACTAGCCCTGAAGTGATGACTTCTTCACTGGGCATTTCTAGTAACTGGAACTTAAGTGATGAACTCCCAGCATTTACAGCCATAATTTTCATAGTTTGAACTCTCCTTATAATCTTATCATAACTTATTTTTTAACTATATTCAAGTATATGAACATATATTCATGTTAATAAAGAAATCCATAAATTGCAATAAACTGCAAAATTGTTCCAATACTCGTGAAAATATGCCATACAAAGTGGAAATACTTAATTTGTGGGAAAACATAAAATGCGACCCCAACACTATAAGCAACTCCTCCACCTAAAACTAACCAAAATGCTCTTGGATCAAATGCAAAGAGCTGATTAATGAAGATGAGTGCACTCCATCCCATTGCTAAATAGATAAATAAATGTAATTTAGCAAATTTTTTAATCCAAATCGATTTAAAGACTACACCAATACCGATTAATGTCCATTGAATAATAAAGAGTAAAGGTCCCATACCTAA
>JAFGTI010000136.1 GCA_016934175.1 Acholeplasmataceae bacterium
AATGATCAAGAGGAAATTCTTATAATTACTGAAAAGGGCTTTGGAAAGCGAACTATCGTTGCTGAGTACCGAAAACAAATTCGCGGAGGTAAAGGTGTTAAGACAGTTAATGTTACTGAAAAGAATGGTAAACTTTCGACACTTAGAACTGTAACTGATGATCAAGATTTAATTGTTGTATCAGATAAAGGAGTTGTAATTAGAACTCATGTAGACCAAATTTCTCAAACAAAACGTGCTACACAAGGTGTTAGAATTATTCGCCTTAGACCTGACCATAAAGTTTCAACAATTGCTCTAGTGCCTAAGCAAGAAGAAATCGAAGAAGAGTTCAGTAATGACGAACAATTTGTTCAGGAGTCACTTCCTGTTGAACAAGAGAAAAAAACACTTCAAGCTGCAGATTTAGTACCTGAGGAAACCGAAGAAGAAATCGAAGAAACCATCTCAACTGATAGCTTATTTGATGAATAAGTAAGATAAAAATTAAAGCCATTCCAGATAAGGAATGGTTTTTTTGCTATTGTCATTTTCTTGTTGTATAATATGGTATATAACAAAAATATGTTGGGGAGAATATTCAATGAAAAATAGAAATCAATCGCAAATTTATTTCTTCTACGTTGGTGCTTTTTTTCTATTGAACATCCTCAACACTTACATGCTAACCGTTCAAGGGTTAAATCGATATATTGCTCCTTTTAAGCATACTTTTCTTGGTGAAATTAATGCAATTTTAGGTAACTTTTCAATACTGCTTGCTATTGTTTTAGTTGCCTTTATTCTGATTAGAAAAGCCAAAGGAAGAATGCTATTTTTACTCTTATTCACATTATTCTTAAATGGATTTATCTTTCTCATGAGTATTTTTAATCTCTATTTTGGTACTGCTTTTTCAATAGAATCTCTTTCCTTATTACGAAACCCAAGTGATGCTTTAGCTCATGGCACATATCAACAAGTATTACTCGAGTTATTCACATATTGGCGAATAGTCATCTTCTTACCTACCATTGCTTTGCTAGTTTTCTACCTAACATCTAATCTAAAAGAGATGAAAATCATCTACTTTCATGTCCCTTTAAAAGCCTATTTATCAGGATTTTTAAGTTCGATTTTGATTATATTTGTTGCTGTTTTTTCTTATTATCAACAGTTCAAAGCAACCCTTCCAATTTATGCGGTAAGGAGCACATTTGCCGTACAAAATCTTGGTGTTTATCCCTATTATTTTGGTGAAATATTTGGCAATAGTTTTTCTATTGATATGCAATCTTTTCTAGAACTCGATAGTGATGAAGATCTTGCCGCTGCTTATCAATACTATAATAAAAATCAAGCAGCGTATCTTAATTTTTTTGATCAAAATATTTATTCAAATCAGCTCAATTTAGATCAAGCAGTTGATAATTTATATGTAGATCCTTCTATTGCTTTGGGTAGTGGTTTAAATGGAATTTTAGAAGATAGAAATTTAGTTGTTATTCATATAGAATCTATGAATCACTTCTTATTCGAAAATCAATATACCAATGAAAGACTATCGTTTATCAATAATTTATTTGAACAAAGTTTTGTGTTTAGTAATTTTTATAATAATGTCGGTATGGGAGTAAGTTCTGATGCAGAACTTGCAGTTTTATCGGGTTTATATCCAGTTGGAGATCGTATTTTATATTGGGAAGACGAAAACACAAATTATGATTTAAATACACTCGTCAAGTATTTTAATCTAGAGGAGTATTATACTGAAGCTATTCATGGTGACTATAAAACATTTTATAATAGAGAATATGTTTATCCAAACATGATGGGGTTTGATGATTTCTATTCTTTAGAAGATTTTATCAGCGACGGGTATGTTATCGAACAAGGATTTGAGTATGATACAGAAAATAATCTTGTTCACCATAATCCTTGGGTGAGTGATTACTTTTTAGCGGACACTGTGAGTCAAAAAGGTAACGCCTATCTCTCCGCGAATACACCCTTTATGCTCTTTCCAATAATGATGATGCCTCATACGCCATTTGATTATGATCCAAATGGCGAAAGAACAGATGTTTATCCACAATATGTTAATGAAATTCAAAATCTCACATTAAAATATTTAAATTACACTGATTATTATGATGATACGCTCAAACGGTTCTTCATTGACGAAGAGAACCAAGATCAAACACTAGATAATACAGTCTATCTCTTTTACAGTGATCACGGATCGGGTCTCAAAAACGGAGATTTAAATACACTATTTGACCGTGATTTAAGCATCATGGAATCAAGACAGATATTACAACAAACAGTGTCTTTTTTATATGTTCCAGGAAATTCTTACGTCGATTATGGAGATTACCAAATTAGAAAAGGATTATTAACGGGCGAACAAAATTTGGTAAGAAGTGAAGTGGATTTATACCGTACGATCATTGATTTATTCAATTTGCCAATTGGAAGCGATCCCTATTTTGGAGTTAACGGGTTAAGCAAGGAACCTACATTTGCTATGAGCAATCGTTTGATGGATGTTGTTACTGATGATATTTTCTATTCAATGCGAAATAGCGAAAAAACTTTTCCGGAAAATGGAGTCGTTTCTCAAGAATTATATGATTATATAGTGAGATCAAAAATGTTGTCAGATTTAATGATCTCTAACGCAACAATGCAAAATCAAATTGATGAGTTAATCAAGGAGTTTTATGGATAGACTATTAAAAAGAAGATCAAATACATATTATTATATTTCGATAGTTTATGTCATTACAACCTTGCTAATTGGATTAAGCATTCAAAATGGACTTGTTATATTTTTAGCATGGAATATGATTTTAGCAACTGTTGTTTATGGTCTTAGTGAAATATTGGTATATATGTATGAAAAAAAGGTATCTTTATGGATACTTATTGTTATTTTATTTCTTTGGATATTATTTTTCCCAAATAGTATTTATATATTAACTGATTTTATCCACATTCAAAACTACCAATTCTTTGAAAGCTACCCCAATTTCTATCACTTAAGCCTCACAGAATGGCTTGTATTCATGGAATTAGTGATTGGAGCTCTATATGCTGCTAAATTAGGGATAGCTTCAATCATCAAACTTGAGATGATTTTAAAAAGAACGATAAAAAGATATTATTTTATGGGTCTATCAATTTTATTTATATTATCGAGTTTTGGCATTTTTATTGGTCGCTTTTTTAGATTAAATAGTTGGAATATTTTTGATTTGTTTCGACAGATCGGCACTATTTTCTCACATGGGACATTTTTATTAGGATTTGTAGCAATCTTTTTTGTAATTCATTGGGTTGTCTATTTTATATTTTCGTTTAATGAGCAAAACATATATAATAAAAACAAAGATACATTGGAGGAAAAAATATGAGAGTTTTAGTTGTTGGTGGCGCAGGATATATAGGTTCGCATACTGTATATGAGTTAATAAAAGACAATCACGAAGTTATCATATTAGATAATTTATCAAGTGGATATATGGATTTAGTACATCCAGATGCTAAATTTTATCTAGGAGATATTCGGATAAAGAAAGATATCGAACGAGTTTTTAACAATGAAAAAATTGATGTTGTTATGCATTTTGCAGCAAAGCTAATTGTTCCAGAAAGCGTTAAAGAACCATTAGCTTATTATTATAACAACGTTGAAGGTGTTCGTGTTTTATTAGAAGTGATGAACGAATACAACGTCAAGAAATTTGTATTTTCATCAACTGCAGCTGTTTATGGAGAAGCTAGTGGTGTGTGTGAAGAAAACATGATAACTAAGCCAATAAATCCATATGGAGAAACCAAATTAGCATGTGAAAAAATGATATCATGGGTAGCAAATGCACATGATTTTAAATATGTTATATTTAGATATTTTAATGTCGCTGGTGCTGATGAATCACTTAAGATTGGGCTAATGAAAGACCAGCTTACACATTTAATTCCTTTAGCAATTCAAGGAATCATAGGCATCAGAGATCACCTAACAATTTACGGTAACGATTATCCAACTAAAGATGG
>JAFGTI010000029.1 GCA_016934175.1 Acholeplasmataceae bacterium
CCAAACTGATCTTCATAAACATATTTTATTACAAAATAGAAAAAAGTACAATATCAGAAAGATAATGTACTTTGTCTACAGTCTGAAAAACGATATCAATCCGATATCGTTTTTTTCTTTGGAGAGCAATCATCATTACAACCTTTTGCATAAGCACAATTAGCACAAAAGCCTTGTTCTTTTTTCTTTACCATATTATAAATGATTAAAATTATCATACTCAAAACAATAACTAAAATTACACCATCAGCAAAACTCATAAAATCACCTCAATTAAATGTCCAATCTGGTAGACAATGACAGCAAGAACCCAAGCAGTACCCGTCTGAAATAAAACTGCCTGCCACATCTTCTTCGTAGTACCCAATTCTTTATGCATCGCGCCAATCGATCCAAAACATGGTGCGCTAAATAAATTAAATACCATAAACGCATACGCAGATGCTGGTGTAAAGAATGAGAATACGGAACTTCCAAAAATTAGTAATCCTTGTGAAGTCTGATCAGAATACCCTGCAATAATCGCCATTGAAGCAACTATTTGTTCCTTAGCAACTAAACCTTGAATTGCTGATACTGATGCTGCCCAGCTATAAGTACCAAGCATTGGATAGAATATCCAACCAAGTATCTTACCAAATGTAGCAAGAATACTAATTTCTGGATCTACTCCATAGGATAATGTCCAAGAAAAACTAATCAAGAACCAAACAACAATCGATGCAAGTAAGATGATTGATCCAGCTTGTTGAATAAATGCTTTCACTTTATCAAATACATCAAAAATAATAAATTTTACATTAGGAACTTTATAATCAGGTAATTCAAGAATAAAACTTGATGTCTTACCTTTAAACCAATATTTTTTCATTATGAAAGCTGCTATAAAAATAATAAAGATAGCAAAGAAATAAAGAGATGCACTAACCCAACCCGAATTCCCTTGGAAAAAGTAACCTGCGAAAAGCGTGATAATCGGTAATTTAGCACTACAAGGAATAAAAGGGGTCAACATAATCGTCATTCTTTTTTCTGTTTCATCGTTAATTGTTCTTGCTGACATGATTGCAGGGACGCTACAACCACTACCGATGATAAACGGGATGAGTGACTTTCCAGAAAGACCAACTTTTTGAAAAACTCTATCCAAGAAAAATGCAATTCTTGACATATATCCCGTAGTTTCTAATAAAGAAATCAAAGTAAATAAGATAACAAGCTGAGGCAAGAAGTTTAAAATCGCTCCTACACCAGCGATCATACCATCTACAACTAAACTAACTGACCAAGGAGAAGCTCCAAAATCAACAAGTAAACCTCTCATCCAATCACTAAATAAATTCATATAGTGACCAACCCATTCAACCGTCAGCGCACCTACGGGTCCTGCGGCTAAATAGTAAACTGAAAACATAATGATCATAAAGATTGGAATAGCAAAAACTCGATGTAAAAATATATTATCAAGTTTATCAGTCCATGTCATTTGATCTAATTTTGCAGTAACAGCTTCATCTCTTATATTTTCAATATATCGATATCTTTCATCAGCAATGACTTGTTCCATGTCTCTTAAATACTTAGATGAAAGATTTTCAACTATTTTATTTGTTTCTTCAGTTTGATAAGATTTGAATAGTGGGTCATCTTCAATTAATTTTACAGCTAAGAATCTAGGATGTTTTGATTCGGTTTTTTTGATTAACTCTGTAATACCATTTTCCATCTCATGATCATAGACGTGTTGATAATAGTTTTTTCTGTAATCTCCCATTTTAATATACTGAATGAGATTAAAGACATTTGTTTTTTTGAGTGCAGAAATAGAAATAATAGTGGTATCCATTCTATTTTCTAAAGTCTTCAAATCAATTGATATGCCTCTTTTATCAGCAATATCACTCATGTTGAGTGCAATAATCATTGGAATGCCAAGTTCTAAAAGTTGCGTCGTTAAATAGAGACTTCTCTCTATTGAAGTCGAATCAATAATGTTTAATATTAGATCAATAGGTTCTTCGAATAAGAATTTCGTTGATAGTTCTTCTTCGATACTATAGGGTGAAAGCGAGTATATGCCTGGTAAATCAACTAATTCAAAACCAGTGCCTCTAATGATACCTACTTTTCTTTCAATGGTCACACCGGGCCAATTACCTATCTTTTGATTGCCACCTGTTAATAAATTAAATAATGTGGTTTTTCCTGAATTCTGATTTCCGATGAGTGCGATTCTCATGAGATCACCTCAACATCTATCATAGACATATCTTTTTTTCTTAAACATAACTCGTATCCACGAACTTGAATATCTATTGGATCTCCAAGAGGTGCTATCTTTTTAATCTTAATTTGAACACCCTCAGTAATACCCATATCTAATAACCTTCTTCTAAGGGCTCGATCTTCCGTGTTTAAAAAGACCACTTTGGCCTTTTGTCCTTTTTTTAATTGTGAGAGCTTTGCTTTATCTCCAATACGATATTTCATCGCTTTTATCTTCATTGAGTGAGCTCCTTAAGAGTATTACTGTCACCTTCATTATAAAGGTTCATCTAAAGATGTCAAATAATATAGTAAACATTATAAATTTAAGTATAAATAAGAAAAACAAGCTTCGGCTTGTTTTATTTTATGTGCTTATTTATTTTTTTTGCTTCATACATTTTATGATCGAGATGAATAAAGAATTTTTCAATCGTTTCATAAGTTTCAGCTTGATATACATCATATCCGACACTGATCTTTATTTGATAAAGATGATCTTCTGTTTGGTTAAAAATCCTGAGCTTATCTTCAATTCTATCAACGATATCTTTAAGTGATTTATTATCTTGATCCATAATGACTATACTAAATTCATCTCCACCAAGTCTAGCTACAAAATCATCTTTTCGAACGATATCCTTAAGGATATTACCCAAAACAATTAATGCTTCATCCCCAACGTGATGACCAAAATTATCATTAATATCTTTAAAATCGTCAATGTCACACACGATGCCACCCATTTTAAAATTTTTACCTTTATTCTTTTCCAAAAGTGAAAGTTGATTTTCATATTCTCTGCGATTAAATAGTCCCGTTAAATAATCAGTCGTAGTGAGCCTAGATTGAATATGGATATAGACAATCATGATTGAAATTGTCATCGATGGCCAAATAATAGTGACCCCGGGCATTGAAATTTGAAAAACAGATGCAATAACTGGTGGTAAGGCAAATAGCAATAATGGCAAAAATTCATTTTTCTTGATCTTTTTTCTAAAAACCAAAATAAATGCTGTAGAAACGGCTACAAAACTAAACGAAATAACTGGAGAAACCCAAAAGTATTGTCCTCTAAAATAATTATTAACTGAATCAATCCTATAGATGAAATCACTAGAAATACTCATAATGATAAAAGTTGTATGCAATAATAAAATAGGTAAACTTATGTAGAAAATATGAAAGAGTCTTTTACGATTTCTAAAAATATGAAAATCAACATAAATTAGCCAAAATAAGGGAATAATCGGATTTAAAAAATAATAAACCCCTGTTGAGATTTGTAGAGCATAACTCCCTAGCGTGGTGTTAACACCATCAAAAAAAACTTGAAAACTATCTATGATTAAAATGAGTATATTCAACCATACAAGTGTTATAAATAAACGATTTATAAATTCTTGTTTATTGACTTGCTTATGCAAACTAAAATAGATAGTAAATAGCATGAAAATTGAAATAACATTCGTTTCAATATCTAAATTGTACATAGGTAACCCCCTATATTTAATCTATTTATTATGATACCACATTTTTTATTTCTAAACAGTTTCTTTTGTAAAGAAAGATTATAAAAAATATGTTTTTAATAAATTTACTGATATGGCTTCTCCAAAAATTATGAATGCATATCAATTCCAGCAGTCGAATCATGAATAACATCCCAATAAGTTTCAGTATCATTGTAATCATGAATGATGACTTTAATGGTTATAGTTTGTCCAATTATTGATTCAAAAGGATTACTAATGGATGCATAAGACATACTGTTAATCAAGATAACATTGCCCAATTCAATATCATTCAAAAAATAATTTGATCCATCCCAACTTACGCTACCTGTAATCATTATAGGCTTACCATAAGTATCAAGTTCCAAACTAGATGTTTCAGATAAATATAACATAGACATTTCAGTAACACTTGGTAATGTAATAAATGCTCCATCAGATGTAAGATTGGTGATATTCTCAAGTTGAGTAATATGATTATTCATAACAAATGTGCCTGTTACTTTGATCCCATCTCCTACTGTTAATCCCTCATTTGAATGATCAATAAAAATATACCCTGTTCCATCATATACATAATATCCATCTAGAGGATCTAAAAAAGTAAAATATATGACTCCTTGTACAACTACAGATTCATTGGGTTGATTAATCATCAACAAATCTATTGGATAAAACTCGCCTTTTTCTACCCATTTAGCGTAAATCGTAATATCTGTTGCAGGCATATCAATGAATTCATACGGGAAAGTCAATAGTTCATTATAATACCATCCAGCAAATAAGTAACCTTCTTTAACTGGGATACCAGGGTTTGGAACTAAGTCCTTATAATATACAACTTGATCAACAAAGATTGTTCCACTATTCGTTTCAAAAGTTACTGTATAACTCATCAAATCCCATTTACCATAAACAGTAAAATCATAATCCGGCATATTATCTATATTAAATGCTATCGTTAGTGCTTCATCTAAATACCACGAATCAAACGTATAACCTTCTAAATCATATGGACTAGAAAGATTAATATCTGCTCCTTCAGGTAAATCAATTGGAGATGCTGCTTCAGAATCATCCATAGGATTGATAAAATTGATTGTATAAAGTATTGGATCCCATTTTGCATAAATTGTCATATCCGATGATGGCATTGTTGTGAATATAAATAGAGATGTATACGATGCATCGTCATACCATCCACCAAATACAAATCCATCTTTAGTTGGTGGAGTCGGTGCATTAATTGGTGTCATGTATTCTTGTGTAATTTCATCTATACTACTTCCGCCATTTGATTCATAAATTAGGGTATATGAACTGATTGTCCATTTTGCATATAATGTTATCCCATTAATTGGCATCGTCGAAAATGCATATGGTATAGTTAATGCTTCATCTGTCATCCATCCATCAAAATGATA
>JAFGTI010000030.1 GCA_016934175.1 Acholeplasmataceae bacterium
ACATCAGTTTTTCAAGTAACAATACCATTTCAGACTGTATATATTGATAATTCTAATATTGATGAACTCACTCCATTAGTTATTACAACAGAAACTGATACTGAATATATTTATCATTTATTAGTTCAAGAAGGAATTCCAGGTCAAGTATTCTTCTATATAAGAACAATAACAAGGTTGGGTGCTACTGCTGAGACGATTCGTCTCTTCGATGAACAAAGTTTACCTATCCAGGCAGTTTATTATGAAAACATTGTTGAAAAGTGAGGTAGTTAATTATGGCACTTAAACGAATAGGTGATGTCCTATTGCAAGAAAAAGTCATCACGAAAGCACAGTTAGAAGAAGCATTAAAAAGCAAAGAAAAAGATGAACGCTTAGGTGAAACATTTGTTAGATTAAAGATTGCTAATGAAATGCAGATCTTAAAAGCGCTTGAAAATTCAACAGGAGTTCAACGTGTCTCTCTTGCTAATTTTACGATAGATGAGTTCGTTTTAACTTTAGTTGATGAAACTTTCTGTAGAAGAAATGTGATTATCCCTCTAAGAATTGAAGGGAATAGATTTTTATTTGCAACTTATGATCCCTTAGATTTCTCAGTCATTGAGGAACTTAGAATCATGACAGGGTATCGTCCAAAAGCTTACTCAGCACCTAAGAATGATATTTTAACTCAAATTGAGAAATATTATGGTTTCACAAGAACTTTAGAAGCTCTCGGTGTCAAACAAAACATCATGAGTGAAGAATTAATCGTTGAGGAAGATGATTTAGATGACACGCCTATGGTTAAACTTGTTAATCAAATTTTGACTTCAGCAGTTTTCCAAAGAGCAAGTGATATTCATATCGACCCTTTGGATGACAAAATATTAATTAGATATCGCGTTGATGGTGTTCTAGATATCGTTCGTGAATTCCCATATAAAATTTTAAATCAAATGATTAGTAGAATAAAGGTCATGTCAGGAATGGATATCACTGAAACGAGAATTCCTCAAGATGGTAGAATTCAAACACTAATTCAACAAAAAAATATTGATTTGCGTATTTCAACATTACCAACTGTTCGTGGTGAAAAAGTCGTTATGCGTATTCTTGATTTATCAGGTTCTATGAATAAAATGAATGCCATTGGACTTGATCCAAGGGAAGAAAAACTAGTTAGGGACATGATTGCAAAACCCAATGGTATTGTTTTAGTTAGTGGACCTACTGGATCTGGTAAAACAACAACCCTTTATGCTTGCCTCAATGAACTTAATAACCCACATGTAAATATTGTAACGGTTGAAGATCCAGTGGAAATTAAGATGCCAGGCGTCAATCAAGTTCAAGTTCATCCAGAAGTTAACTTAACATTTGCTAAAGCACTGCGTTCAATATTAAGGCAAGATCCAAATATTGTAATGATTGGTGAAATCAGGGATGTTGAAACTGCAGAAATTTCAATTAGAGCATCTTTAACAGGTCATTTGGTTTTATCAACCATTCATACCAATGACTCAATTAAAACGATTACTCGTCTATTAGATATGGAAATTGAACCCTTTTTAATCTCTTCATCTTTATCGGGTGTCATTTCACAGCGTTTAGTTAGAAGATTATGTAGTGAATGTAGTTATGAAGAAAAACCTAATGAAATAGAAGCTGAAATATTCCATAAACATCACATTGAAATTGATCATGTTAAAAGAGCAAAAGGATGTCCTTCATGTAATTATAAAGGTTATGCAGGACGCGTCGGTGTCTTCGAAGTCTTGCCAATCACTAAAGAAATGCAAAAATTGATTGCAGAGAATAAAGGGTTAAGTGAGTTAGAAAAACAAGCTAAAAAAGATGGAATGAAAACTATTTTAGAATCTGGATTAGAAAAGGTCAAAGATGGAATTACGACTTTAGAAGAAGTCTTAAAGGTAGCTAACGAATAGGAGGTTTAACATTTGGAACTCCGTAACTTTAAATATATGGCCATAGATGCAGATGGTAAAACCGTTCGAGGTCGTATAGAAGCCTTGAATAGAAATGTTTGTCTTAAGTATTTACAAACAAAAAATTATAATGTTAAAACTATTAAAGAATATAAAAGTGTTATTTCTAAACTTGATCAAATTTCATTTGGAAGTACGTTAAAAACAAAACAGTTGATTTTCTTTTTGAAACAACTGGGATCACTTTTATCTTCTGGAGTAAATATTGTTCAAGCTTTAGAACTATTAAGTTTGCAGCAAGAAAATAGATTACATAGAAAATTATATTTTGAATTATATCAACAAGTATATAATGGTTTTTCATTTTCAAAAGCCTTATCAAAAAGACCAAAAGAATTTCCAAGTTTATTAGTTCAAATGATTGAAGTTGGAGAAATTTCTGGAGATTTAGCCAATACCATATTAAAAATGGCTGAGTATTATGAAAGACAAACAAAAATTAATAATGATATTAAAGGTGCGATTAGAATGCCGCTTGTTTATTTAGCAGCAGCCCTTATTATATCTGCTGGAATGCTCATTTTTGTGTTTCCTAATGTAACTGGATTATTTGCATCATTTGAGGGTGCACAAATGCCTCCAATCACACAATTCTTTTTAGATGCGGGTGATTTCACATCAAATTATGCAATCTATATTTTTGGAGGATTAGCATTCACAGTTATTTTATTGTGGTCCTTAAATCATTATGTTAAGTCTGCACATCACGCATTTACAATTTTTATCTTAAAGATTCCTATTGTTGGTTCACTTATTCAAATGAATAACCAAATAATGATTGCTAATTCGTTATCACAAATGCTTTCAAATGGTATCAATTCACTTAAAGCATTACATACTATTAGGAATTTGATTAAAAATACAGTGTATAGAGAATTAATTACTAAAACGATTAATTATATAGAAGATGGTAAACCATTTTCAAAGTCTTTTATGGAAAGTAAATACATTGATCCAATTATGGCTAGGATGATTGCTACTGGTGAAAGAACTGGAGATATTCCTAAGTTGATGGGTAATTTGTCGCTTTACTATAATGGTATATCTGAATTAAGAGTGGCACAGATAAAAAATTCTATTCAGCCAATTTTACTGATTATTGTATACGGAATTGTCGGTGTGATGATTTTAGCAATTATGATGCCAATGCTCTCATTAGGTGGACAAATCTAAATATTAAGAAAATCTTAATTAAACTCTGCTATTGTTGACTTATCAAAATGGTATGATAAGATAGAGTTAAAGATAAGGGAAATCATAAGGAGGAAAAAATTATGACTCAAAGTCTTAGAAACAAAAAAGGTGTTACTTTAGTAGAATTATTAGCAGTTATTGTTATTTTAGGTATTATTGCAGCAATTGCAGTACCTACCATCGGTGGTTTAATTGATCGACAAAGAGAAAATGCAGCAAAGGCTACATACACATCTATTGAAGAGCAAGCTAGATTATATGCAGTTGACGATGCTGATGGAGTATTTACTTTAGCAGATTTAGTAACAGATGGCTTTGGTTTAAAAGATAATGTTTTGACTACCGGAGCAACTGGAGCAACTGCTGTAACTAATGAAAGCGTAACTATCACTGTTACTGGATCAACTGTAGCTTTATCATATACAACAGCAGGTGATTTGTATATCAATGGATATATTGTTACTGCAATGACATTGACACCATAAGATTAAAACTATTTATATGTAGAAAAGAGATTACTTGACGGTAGCCTCTTTTTTTATTTACACCAAAAAGTTCTATTGTGAGATAGTTTAAAAAAAGGTATAATAAGAGTTAGGGAGATGCACTTAGTCTTTAGATGATGTGCGACAATAACTTATGATCATCACGTACTCAATTCTTATATTCATCTTTGGTACCCTACTAACATCTTTTTTTCATGTCGTTGCACTCAGACTTCCCAATAAAGAATCAATTTCTGGTAGATCCTATTGCCCATCGTGTCATCATCAACTCCGTTGGGTTGACATTATACCAGTTTTAGGCTTTATCATTAATAAAGGAAAGTGTCATTTTTGCAAATTACCAATTCCTTTGTCACATCTAATAACTGAAATATTAGGTGGACTACTTTATGTATTTGCTTTCCTTTCGCTAGGTTTTAATTTAGAGTTTATAGTTGCAATTATCATGATATCTGTTTTGATGATTGAATCAATAAGTGATGGCATCTATATGATTGTTATAGACAGAATTTGGATGATAGGCATATTACCCATTATTGTTATTCGAATCATTCAAGGAAATTCATTAAGTTATGCGTTATCTGCAATCATTATGTTTTCAATGCTTTACTTATTTGCTTGGTTAGGACAAAAACTCTATCAAAAAGAAGCTCTTGGTGGAGGAGATGTTAAACTATATTTGTTTATAGGTTTTTGTCTAACATATCAACAAGGTATACTATCATTATTTCTTGCATCTTTATTTGGTTTAATCTATGGAATAACTATAAAAAGAAAAGCAAATTCAGAAATTGCATTAGTACCTTTTATTTTTGTAGGTGTTATAATTGCATATTTCTTCGGTGATTTAATCATCGATTGGTATTTAAATTTATTAGGAGCGTGATGATATGGCAAAAAGAAGAGAAGTTGTCAATATATTTATAACTGATGAATCTATCGGTATCTTTCAAGCATCTAAAAAAGATGGTGCCCCATTAAGTGCTTTGATTGAATTAGAAAAACATGTCATAGAAAATGGATACATTAAAGAACCAGAGTCTTTGTTGCTTGTCTTAAAGACCCTTTTTAAAGAGCATAATATAAAAACAAAATCTATTCATATGGTCATTCATGACCAAAATATATTAATTAGAAAAATAAATATTAAAAAAGAAGAGTTACAAAAAAAGAGTATTTCAAATTTCCTTAACGAACAAAAAGGAAAGACGATTCATTTTCCATTTGATGAGCCTAATATTTCATATGCTGTTCAATCAGAAGATGAGACTTCAATGTCCGTAGCAACTGTAATCACAGATGAAAACTGTTTACATGATTATCATGATATTTTTGATAAACTAGGTGCTAAAAATGTTCATTTCGATGTTTCACCTGTTATTTTAAGTCAATTGTACACAAGTGACATCAAAAAAAAGCTAGATCATCTCATGGTAGTTTCTGTTTTTGATAGTATGTTAACCATTAACTTACTTGAAAATGGAATTCCTATTTTTGGGATGATTGAAGAATTCGAAGGCAATCTTAAGAGTTTTGATGAAATGATTGAAAGTTACATCGAAAGAGTCGCTAATTATTATAAGTTTAATATTAAAAAAGGATTAGAGTCCATATCTCAAGCAGTATTATTTAACTTTTCAAAACAAATTAGTAATCAACATTTAAAATCCAACATTAAACCTGAATCGGAGAATTTCAAACTAGATATCTTTAGAATGAATGAGTTGGAAGGCATCAATAATTCTCATGATTTATGTTTGATGGCGTATGCAGAAAATCAAGTCATCAATACTGAAAAAGATAATCAATTCAATATTTCGATTGAACGTGTAAAAAAATTAACAAGATATGGTAATTTTTTACTTGTTTTATCATTTGCTGTTTTTACTGCAATCGCTTTAATTTATATTCCACTGTTTACGTTTAACCAAGATATTAATAATCAAATGAATAGAAATAATATTTTACAGTATCAATTAGATATGCTTACAGAAGATACACCCGAACCCATATCATATACAGACATAGAAATTAATTATAGTCAAGCTTATGATTATATAAATAGTCAAATTGATCAGCCATCTGATTATTACAGTGATTTGCTAAGTGAAATCAGTGGCAGCCTTGAAGTAAGCCACTATACTTTAAATGCTCAAACACATGAAATTCAAATATGGATCTCTTCAACATCTGAAGTTGAATTATATGAATATCTTGTTACTATTTATGAAGCATATGGAGTTACATCTATAGAAGATGCAACAAGATGGATGGTCGCTCAACCTGAAAGAAGATTTATTTCTAATTTGTTGATGGAGGTGACTATACATTATGCGTAAAACAAATGTATTTGGACGCAAAATCAATCAATCTAAGATGTTATATTTAATTTTTGCAGTATTTGTTATTGCTGTTGCGGGTTATTTCTCAATTGTTGAGATTCAATCAAACAGACTAAATAATCTTCAAGCCGAACAAGTGATTATTCAATCTCAAATTGATGACTTACTCGAAACTTCACAAAGTACAACCTATCATGATATTAGTCAAATAATTCAGTATTTACCAAATAGCTATAATCAATTAGGTATAATCAATGAGATTAATTTTATAAAGAATATTTCTGGTCTTGCACTCGCGACAAACTATTCAATAAACTTTGATGAATTTGCTGAATCTCCCTTTGAACAAGACTTACCTGATACAGTTAAATTTGCCGAAATATCATTGTCAATGCAAATTGATGACCCTGATTTAATTCTTGATTTCATGGATAATTTATTGGACCAAAATCGTCTTTATTATATTGATCAACTCAGTGTATCTTATACAGTAGATTCTGGTGCGAGCATCCAAATGACTTTCTACACAATTTATAATGATGTCTCGTTAGCTTAAATTTAATTTTATACTAAAGAGCAATTAAGTTTGCTCTTTTTTTATCACTGATTATTTAATAATCAATGTATCTTTATGTTCGCTCTCAACCATGATATAATAATCTATAGGGAGATAATCAAAAAATGGACGTTTTCATATCATTTGGACCTATTGAATTTGATTTTAGTACTTTCGTTAGTTTCTTAATCGGAATTAGCGTTGGTTTTTTACTTTTACTTTTGATTTATGTCTATGCAGTGCTAAAAAGTTTAAACAAGGGTTTGAAATTAAGAAGCGTTGATGAAGAAGATATTGATGAAGAAGAAATAAAATGGTTAATTAAAGATGCTCAAAAAGAATTTAAGAATAAAGAAATTAGAACTGAACTTGGTTATCCTAAACATTTACTTAACATCATTACTGAATTATCGGTTGATATAGCTAAAAAGTTTTATCCGAAATCAAAATATCCATATCTAGAATTAACTGTTGATGAAACTTTGAAGTTAAATCACTATGTAACCGATCGATTGGAAGAATTATTAAGTGGGAGAATTCTTAGGTTAACCAGGGGAATGACACTTACTAAAATTGTTGAAATGAATGATACGAAAACAAAAATTGACAATAATGTAATCGTGAAAACTGCAAAGAAATATAAAGATGTTGCAAGAACAACAGTTGCTGTAATTAATGCAGTGAACCCAGTTTACTGGTTTAGAAAACTCACAAAAGAAATTGCAGTTAATAAAGTTTTGATTAGAATCGGAATGACAATCATTGCGATAACTGGTGAAGAGACCTATAAAATTTATAGTAAAAAAGTGTTTGATATTGAAAAATCAATCGATACTGGCGTTGATGAAATATATGATGCTTTAAGTGAAGATTTAAAAAATACAGGTGATCTAGAATGAGAAAACAAAAGGAAGTACCTCAACTCAATATTGAAAAACCAGCTTTTATCATTTTTCAATTTGCAAAAATTGAAGGGATTAGAGGAAAAGCAGTTTATAAAAAATCTCATTTTGTGTCGCCAATTTTTGGTAGAAGTGTCAAAGATGTAGTCACTGTACCTTTCTCTGTGAAAAACACAGGCGATACAACAAGACGCTTTGATGCTTTTAGAACAAAAACTAAATTAAGTGAAGATGAAGCAAAAAGAAAATATGGCAATAAATATTATGAGTTTACGAATATCATCAGCAATAAAACACGCACTGAATATTTTGGAGAATCTTCATATGTGCCTAGTGATGAAAAAGAAACAGAAGAAATTACAGAAAGAAAAATCATATCTCCTATTTCTAAAAATTATAGGGAAGTACATAAAAAAGAACCCATACCATTTAAAACTAAACCTCAAGAAAAAAGAGTTGCACACGTTGAACCCGTGATGGAAGAAAAGAAAGTTGAAAGAGAGCCTTTCGTTGAGACTTATTCTAGAAGATCTAATGTTCAACCTAAGGACATAATAAGTTCAGATTTTGGAATAAGCAATGAAACTCAAGAATCTGATTTTTTAAGTGATGAACCTAACTATCAAGCTTATAACGAGCGGATATATCAATATCCGCCAATTAGATTATTTAGTAAAAAAGATCGAGATCTCAATGCAAAACCTCAATGGTTACTTGATCAAATTGATGTAATTAACGCAACCTTGGAACAGTTTGGCATTGAAGGCGAAGTTAACGGAAGTGTTAAAGGACCTACGGTTACACGATATGAAATTGCATTGGAACCAGGTGTAAACGTCAAAAGAATTTTAGGTATTCAAGATAATCTTATGATGAATCTCGCATCTAAATCTTTACGTATTGAAGCACCTATTCCAGGGAAACCTTATGTAGGACTTGAAGTTCCAAATGTTAAACCGGAAATTGTAGCTTTCGGGAATGTTGTTGATACAAAAGAGTTTTTAGATGATCATGATCACCCACTCAAAGTAGCATTAGGTGTGGATATTGATGGGCAAAATATATATGCCGATATTCAATCGATGCCACATGGACTAATCGCCGGAGCAACAAATTCTGGTAAAAGTGTTTGTGTTAATACTGTTTTGGTTAGTTTGTTATTAAAAAACACACCAGAAGATTTAAAATTAATCTTAATAGATCCAAAAATGGTAGAACTTGCTGCCTATAATGATTTGCCACATTTGATTACTCCAGTTATTACAGATGCTAAAATGGCTGCAGCAGCACTTAATTGGGCTGTAGGTGAAATGGAACAACGTTATCAAAATTTTGCAAATAGTAGAAGTAGAGATATCAGAACCTATAATGATAATGTTAAACGAGGATTAGTTGAAGCTGATAAGATGCCATACATTGTAATTGTAATAGATGAGTTAGCCGATTTGATGATGGCAGCACCTCACGATGTAGAAGATTCCATTCAAAGAATCACTCAAAAGGCTAGAGCTGCGGGAATACATTTACTTGTTGCAACTCAAAGACCAACGACTGATGTAGTCAAGGGAACAATTAAATCAAACATTCCAGTTCGTATTGCTTTTAAAGTTGCATCATTTGTCGATTCAACAACGATTTTAGACGGTGCAGGCGCAGAATCACTCCTTGGTAAGGGTGACATGCTATTTAAACGATCTGATCGTGCTCATCGCCTTCAGGGTGCATTTATTCCCGATGAAGAAATCTATGCAGTAACCGATTTTATCAGAAATCAGTATAAACCTCAATATATATTTGAACATGATTCATTGAAGCAACAAGCAAGAATGAGAGAAGTAGCAAATGATGATTTATTTGAAGATGTTGCCTACTTTGTTGTTCAAACAGGTAATGCATCAATTAATAGCATACAAAAACAATTCGAAATTGGGTTTAATAGAGCTCAGAAACTTGTAGAGATGCTTGAAGAATATCAAATTGTATCTCAAAGCCAAGGAACTAAAGCTAGAGAGGTCTTAGTTTCGGTTAGTGAGTTAAAAACAATTTTAGGACATGAATAAATAAATTAAGGATGATAATATGACATTAAAGAAAGCCTACAAAACATTAATATTAACAATACTTCTTATGATGCTAACTATCGTCCTTTATGCATATCATGTGACTAAACTCACATTAGTGTGGGGGATGATTGGACTGACCATCTCAGCAATTGTCTCCATTTTTTCTATTTTACTTTCAATACATCAAGTCAAACATAAGAAAATTGTTAATATTGGTTTCTGGTCTAAACATAAATTTGAAGTATTGGACTGGTTTACCTTTTTATCAATTTCTTTGATGATTATCTTCATGGTTTTTACTTTTGCTTTTCTACCATCTGATGTTGAACAATACTCGATGTATCCCACTTTACAGCCAGGAGAAAGAATTGTCATTTCACATTTCATGTATGAGCCACAAAGAAATGATGTAATTATTGTAGAAATCACAAAAGAAGCTTATCCTTTGGTATCATCGGATAAATATATAGAAAGAGATCAATACAATAGAGTTATTGCTATTCACGAACGTATCTATTTTGTAAAAAGATTAGTTGGATTGCCAGGTGATCAAATAGATTTTATTGTCGATGAAAACAACCCAAGTCAATCTATCGTAAAAATTAATGGAGAGATTATTAAATCACCCTATGATGAGCAATACTATGTTCAAGATGATCAAATTGATATTCTTGGACAATCCCTAACAGATGGTATTTTAGATGAAGGTAGATATTTAGCATTTGGAGACAACGCTAATGGTTTTACCGCTTATGATTCAATTTTGGGATATGAACGTGATTATCCTGGATCGTTTGATAGTAGAGGCTTTGGAGCTGTTTATGCTGACGATATCATAGGTAAGGTTATATTTAGAATGTGGCCAATGGGTGCAGTCAAATGATGAAACAAATTCAATGGTTTCCAGGACACATGTTCAAATCTTTGCGACAAATTAGAGAAAAAATTAAATTAATGGATATTGTTCTAATTCTATTAGACGCGAGACTTCCAAAATCAAGCATGAATCCAGAACTTCTTCAGATTATAAAAAATAAGCCAACACTTATTTTATTCAATAAAATGGATTTATCAGATGAATCAATCTTAATAGACTGGATGGCATATTATGAGGATTTAGGTTTTGCTACACTTAAGATTGATGCACAATCTGGAAAAAATGTTTCTAAAATTCATGATGCTGCACAAAAAGTCTTGATTGAAAAAATAGAACGTAATCGCGAAAAAGGACTAAAAGACCGTCCACTTCGGACGATGATTTTAGGAATTCCTAATGTAGGGAAATCAACTCTGATTAATCAACTATCAAAGTCAAGTGCAACCAAGACAGGGAATACACCAGGTGTTACAAAAGCTCAACAATGGATTAAACTAGGCAATGATTTTGAACTTTTAGATACCCCAGGCGTTTTATGGCCTAAATTTGAAGATCCCAATGTTGGATATCATTTGGCTATTACCGGAGCAATTAAAGACAAGATATTACCAGAAGATGATGTTGTACAATTTGCTCTTAAGTTTCTTCAAAAATTTTATCCTAACCGATTAAAGGAACGTTATGGTATATCAATTGATCTTGATTACGTTGAAATGCTTGATACTATTGGTAGACAAAGAGGCGCTTTATTAAAAGGTGCTGAAATTGATTATCAAAGAGTCTATAGTATTATCTTAACAGATATTAGAAATAAACAACTTGGAGGTCTTTCTTTTGATAGACTCTAAAATGTATGAATATGAGAATGAATTATATCTACAGGGTGTATCTTATATCGCTGGTGTAGATGAAGCAGGTAGAGGTCCTCTAGCGGGTCCTGTTGTTGCAGCTGCAGTTATTTTAAAAAAAGGCGCTATCCTTCATCACGTCGATGATTCAAAAAAATTGAGCGAAAAACAAAGAATTGTTGCTTTAGAAGAAATTAAAAAAAATGCATTAGCAATTGGGATTGGTATTTCCTCTGTCGAAGAAATAGATTTAATTAATATATATAGAGCAAGCAGAGAAGCAATGCTTTCTGCTATAGGACAATTAAAGATTAAACCCGAATATTTATTAATTGATGCGATGCCTATGGAAATAGATATTCCTTTAAAAAGTATTATTAAAGGAGATGCAAAAAGTATAAGTATTGCTGCTGCATCGATTATTGCTAAGACAACTAGAGATGCTTATATGGTTGAAATGGATAAACTTTTTCCTATGTACAATTTTAAGAAACACAAAGGGTATGGAACAAAAGAGCATATTGCCGCAATTTTGAAGTACGGACCATCACCCATTCATCGTAAAACATATGAACCTATAAAATCAATGTTGAAGAAGAAGTGATGAACTTCTTTTTTTATATATATAAAGTTATAAGCCAATTATTGGGTATGTTTTTTCTATTCATGATAGAATTTATATATCAAGGAGGATATGATGAAAATAAATCATTTTTTAGTATTTATACCTACAAAAGATTTTGAACACTCGAAATCATTTTATCAAGATATTGGATTTGATATGGTTTGGGCAGACAACGATCTTGCCAGATTTAGAAAAGATGGTGCTGAATTTTTCTTACAAGGTTTTTATGATAAAGGACTTGGAGATAATCTAATGTTTCATTTAAATATTGATAATTTTGATGAAACTTATCAAAATTTATCCGATGTATGCAAAAGATATCCGGAATGTTACATTTCTAAACCTAAAGATGAATATTATGGTAGAGCATTTAAACTTAGGGGACCATCTGGTGAACTATGGGATATTGTTAAAGGTACACAAGGATAGCAAACGAACTTCACTTCTCAAGTGTAATAGTAAACTAAAAAGGAATTTATTGATCTTGATTTATTACGTAAAGATTCAATAATTCTTTTTTTTATATGATGAGCGATGAAGTAAAAATGTGAAAAATTTTATATTATAGAGTGAAATGAAAAATATATATTATTTAAATATATATAAAAAAATAGTTACTCTTTTAACTTGACAATCAAGATTAACAAACTATAATAGATATGAAATGGAGTGTTGTCATGAACAAAAAATTAATCATCGTAGAATCACCATCTAAATCGAAGACTATTTCTAGTTACGTTGGAAACGACGTGCTTGTTTTATCTTCAAAGGGGCATGTTAGAGATTTAGCAACAAGTGGATTGGATGGATTGGGTTTAGATATAGAAAATGATTTTACTCCAATATATAAGATTATACCTACAAAAGCATCACTAGTTAAAGAACTAATAGCAAAGAGTAAAAATAGAGATGTTTTGATTGCAACCGACCCCGACAGAGAAGGTGAAGCCATCGGTTGGCATTTAGCTGAACTTTTAAAATTAGACCCAAAAGCTAATAACAGAATTGTCTTTAGAGAAATCACAAAACCAGCCATTTTAGAAGCATTAAATCATCCGAGACCAATTGACCAGCATTTGGTGTTTTCACAAGAAGCGAGACGTGTTTTAGACCGAATTATTGGATTCAAATTATCGAAACTATTACAAAATAAAATTAAATCAAAATCTGCTGGCCGTGTTCAAAGTGTTGCTTTGAAACTGATTGTTGATCTTGAAAAAGAAATAGAAGCATTTATTCCTGAGACATATTATGAGATTGATGCTAATTTTCATCATATGAAAGCTAGTTATGTTATTCCGCAAAGTAAGAGATTAAATAAAGAAGAATCTGATCTCATTGTCAAAGAATCACAAAATCCTTTTATTGTAAAAGATATTCAAGTCAAAGAATCTAAGAGAAATGCTAAACCTGCTTTTATTACTTCAACATTACAACAAGATTCAATATCGAATTTATCGATGAGTGCATCAAGAACTATGATGGTAGCTCAAGCATTGTATGAAGGTAAAGAGATTCATGGTGAATTAATTGGTTTGATTACTTATATGAGAACAGATTCAACACGTTTAGCAGAACCTTTTATTAAAGAAGCTCAACATCATATTGAATTAAATTATGGTAAAAATTATTTAGGGAAATATAAAGTAACTACTAAAGCTAATGCTCAAGATGCCCATGAGGCAATCCGACCTACAAGTCTAGATCGAACTCCTGAAAGTCTTGAAGCTTATTTAACGAAAGATGAATGCAAACTATATCGTAGAATTTATCAAAGAACTGTAGCAAGTTTAATGGCTCCAGCAATCTTTGATAATACAAAAATCACTTTGGAGTCTAATGGACACAAATATGTTGCTGATGGAAGTATTGAACGTTTTGATGGTCATTTAAAGGCATATTCGGAATCAAAAAACAAAGACAAACATTTGCCACATTTAACAGTCAATCAAGAAATTTCAGCTAAAGAAGTTTTATCAATAGAAAAAGTGACAACTCCAAAGACCAGATACAGCGAAGCGACATTGATTAAAGAAATGGAATCACTTGGAATTGGTAGACCATCTACATATGCTCAAATTCTTCAGACTCTAAAAAGTAGAGATTACGTTGAAATTATTGAAAAGAGATTTAAACCCACGACACAAGGCATATTAACATCTGATCAATTGGATTTATTCTTCTCAAAGATAATTAATATTGATTATACTTCAAGAATGGAAACAATTTTAGATGAAATTGCTGATGGAAGACAAAGTGGTCTTCATTTAGTTTCTAGATTCTATCATAGTTTTATTCCACTTGTTGAGACTGCTCAAAAAGAGATGAAAAAAATTGAACCTAAAAAGACAGACGAACTTTGCCCGATGTGCGGAAAACCCTTAGTCATCAGAACAAGCAAATATGGAGAATTTACTGCATGTAGTGGTTTTCCTAAATGCAAATATGTAAAAAAATAGAATTATTTGATAAAATCCCCTTGATGATTCCTTGATTTTTCAGGGAATCGCTTATTGCTGGCATTAAAACAATATTATGCTATAATATGGTTGAATAATAAATAAGGAAGCGTGAATAATGAAGACATTTAAAGGGAAGCCAATCACTTTAATGGGTGAAGAAAAACGAATTGGAGATAATGCACCAAATTTCAAAGCATTAAATGTGAATAATGAAACAGTTCATCTTAAAGACTATAAATCAAGATATATTGTTTTAAATGTTGTTCCTTCTCTAGACACTACAGTATGTGATAGACAAGCAAGAACTGTTAATAAAGAATTAGCTGCAAGAGAAGATATAACTATCCTAACTATTAGTAATGACTTACCATATGCTCAAGCAAGATGGTGTGGTAATTCGGGGCTTGAAAATGTTATCACATTAAGTGATTATCTTGATTTAGATTTCGCACATAAATATGGTACTAATATCAAAGAATTAAGACTACAAGCAAGAAGCGTATTCGTTTTAGATGAAAATAGAAAAATTGTCTATCTTGAATATGTAGATGAAATGAGTCAACATTTGAATTTTGATGATTTACTATCATTCATTAAGGATTTACCGAAAGAATAATCTTTCGGTTTTCTTTTTCGTATGGTATAATATTCAAAGAATTAGGAGAGTATTATGGGACTATTTAAAAAGTTATTTAGCAAGAAACCTAAAAATGAAAAATACCAATTAGGGTTACATAAAACAAAAGAAAACCTTGGGAATCTAAAAAAGATATTAGCAGCATCAAACAAAATTGATGATGAGCTTTTTGATTCATTAGAAGATGTTTTTATTCAAGCAGATATTGGCATTGATACCGTGATTTACTTTATTAACGAATTAAAAAAAGAAGTTGAAAATAAAAAAATGACTGATCCCAATGATCTTGCAGAGATTATCGTAGATAAGATGTTTGAAATCTATCTAAAAGGTGAACTTGTTCAAACCGATTTAAACTATGACGAACATGAGGTCAACGTTTATTTATTTGTAGGAGTAAACGGCGTAGGTAAGACAACCACAATAGGTAAAATGGCGAAACAACTCAAAGATGAAGGAAAGAAAGTCATGATTGTTGCTGGTGATACATTTAGAGCTGGCGCTATTGATCAATTAGTTGAATGGGGAAAGAGAAGTCAGACATTTGTTTATAAAAAAGAAACTGGTTCAGACCCATCAAGTGTTATTTATGATGCTTTAGAAATAGCAAATAAAGATAAGTATGATGTTGTATTAGTAGATACTGCAGGTAGACTACAAACAAAGGTTAATTTGATGGCTGAATTATCTAAAATGAAACGTGTCATTCAGAAATCACTGCCAAACGCACCTCAAGAAACACTACTTGTTATTGATGCTACAACCGGACAAAATGGAATGCGTCAAGCAGAAGTATTCAAGGATGCAACCGACGTTAGTGGTATTATCCTAACAAAACTAGATGGTACTGCTAAAGGTGGCATAGTACTTGCGATTAGACATCTCTATCATCTTCCTATTAAATACGTTGGATTAGGTGAAAAAATTGATGATTTAGTGATGTTTGATATTGAACAATATATATACGGACTATTCAAAGATTTCTTTTGAGGAGATTTATGGAAAATTTAGAAAAAAAAGAACAACTAAATCAGCTCTATGATTTTTATGCATCACTACTCACAAAAAAACAAAAATTATACTTTGAACATTACTATCGTGAAGATTATTCTTTACATGAAATTGCAGACCTTTATGGAGTGAGTCGAAATGCTGTTTTTGATCAACTTAAAAAAGTCGAGGAGCATTTGATTTCATATGAATCAAAATTAAGATTATTCGAATCACAAAATAAGAGATTAGAGATTATTGATGAAGCACTGAAAAATAAAGATGTTTCTTTATTAAAGGATTTAAGAAAGTTGGATGAATAATGGCAGAGAATAGTTTAAGCTCCCGCATGCAAATGGCTATGCGCCGTTTAACAGGCAAAGGCTTTTTAACTGAAAATGATATTGATGAAATGATGCGTGAAGTCCGCCTTTCACTATTAGAAGCGGATGTTAATTTTAA
>JAFGTI010000031.1 GCA_016934175.1 Acholeplasmataceae bacterium
AATAGATTACAGATACATAAAACCAATGCTTCAAAAGTTAATGATTTATTAGAAAATAAAGAACAACATTTCAGAATTTTTGCTGATAAATATGAGCAAAAATCACTAAAAATCCCTGATAAGAAAATGCAAATTACGTTTGCTGATATGGGATTTATGCATCTCAAAGGGCCACTTAATCTTAAAATTGTTTACCCCAAAGGGATGCACTTAAGTATAGTGGAGGCGATGTTTGAATGATTGCTGAAGTTAGAAGAAGAGTTGAAGATAAATTAAAAGCTTACCCTAATAGATTACAACATGTAATTGGTGTTTACGAAACAGCTTTGAAACTTGCGAAAATTTATGATGTTGATGAAAAAAAAGTTTCATTAGCAGCGCTATATCATGATTATGCTAAATATGATTCAATTGAACAGCAGATTGAACTGCTTGATTTAGAGACCATTAAAGATTATATCGAGACACCAGTGATTTATCATGCATTTGCTGGAGCTGCTCAACTTGAGATGGACTTTGATATTCACGATCAAGATGTATTAAATGCCATTCGTTATCATGTTTGGGGTAGAATAGGGATGTCTAAGTTAGAGCAAATTATATTAATTAGCGATAGTTGTGAACCTTATAGAAAATTTGATGATGCCAAATATATTTTAGATTTGGCAAAGAAGAACTTGAATCAAGCAACTGAAGTTGTGATGAAAGCAAGTATTGATTATTTAAGAACAAAAGAAATGATTCCAGCAGATAAACAAATCGAAGTATACACTTACTATATGGAGGTAAACCGTGGAAAAACTGAATAAAATAATTGGAGCACTTGAAGATTTAAAAGTAAAAGATTTAAAAGTATATGATTTTAATCAAACATCACCATTTTATGACTATTTTGTTATAGCAACAACAAACGAAAGACAGGCTAATGCTGCTATTAATCATATCAAGAAAGCTTTACTAGCTGAAGATGTGAAACATATTGAAGGCAAAGGTGGAACTTGGGTATTGATTGATTGTGGCGATGTTATCGTTCATTTATTTCAAGAAGAAGATCGTAAATATTATGGGTTCGATCAACGTTTGATTGGCGTTAAAAGGATAAAATAATGTTTGCTCGTGCTTATGATCTTTTAATGGCTGATGTTGATTATGACAAAATTTATAAATGGTTAAAACCTTATATTCATAAAGATAAGATGATTCTTGATGCGGGTTGTGGTTCGGGATATTTAATGCTTGAATTATTAAGAAATGGATACCAAGTTATGGGCATTGATATTGATACTAAAATGCTTTCAGTAGCAAATGATAAACTTGTGTCAAATCATTTCAAACCAATGCTTTATGAACATGATTTGAGAGACTCACTTGGGATAAAGGTCGATGTTGTTTTGGCAATGTTTGATGTAATCAATTATTTTAAAGGAATTCGTTCAGTTTTCAAGAATATATATCAAAGTCTAAATGATGGAGGAATTTTTGTTTTTGATGTGTATAAAGATGAAATTGTTGCTGCATATGATCAATATACTGAAATTGATGATGAACCATTTCACTACGAATGGCATATTGCGACTAAAAAGAATCAGTTGATTCATTCGATTACAATTGGCAAGAAAACTGAAATCATTAAACAATTTGTATATCCTGTGTCATATTATGAGAATATATTAAAAACTTTAGGATTTCTTGTTGAAATCAAAGAAGGTATAGATTCAAGAAAATTATATGTAATCGCCTACAAATAGGCGATTTTTTTTATTTAAAGAAATTATTTAATATTCCTCTACTATAGAGTGGAGGTGGATTATGAAACAAGCATTAACAATTACGCTTATTATGATGATATTTGGTTGGTTTTGGCTATATCCAAGAAAAACTGAACTTGATCAAGTTGACTTAGCTGCTTTACCAGCTACTTATGTAGAAATAAAAATTGAAGGTGCAGTTGTTTTTCCTGGAACCTATCACTTTTTTGATTTAATTAGTGTTGAAAAAGCTTTAACATATGCAGGGGGACTCACAACTGATGCTGATTTATCTTCCATCAATATGTCTCTAATTTTGACAAGTAATCAAACTATACGAATAGCATCACTAGAATCTACCGATGAAGTACCTATCATATTATTAAATGTAAACCGAGCAAGTTTCAGCGAATTGATTAGTATACCTGGATTAACAGAGATAAGAGCAGCTTCGCTAATTATATATCGCGAACAATACGGAGATTTTAAGCAATTAGATGATTTGATTAATGTCAATAACATCGGAACGGTAACTCTTGAAAAAATTAAACCCTATCTATCTTTGGGATGATTACTATATAGAAGGGTTTGCTTTATTTCTTTTGATTCTAGGATGGTTTCATCCCGAAATTTACTTAATATTATTAATCTATTTGTATTGGCAAAGAAGGGCAATCAAAATGATTGTTTTTCTTTGTGCAGCAAGTGCATTACTTATACGGTACTATGTGTTTGAAAATCAAGAGGTACCCTCAAAAGTTTTAGGGAGTGCTTCTGTTATTGATGTAAAACATTTAGAGTATACGGATTTGATAACAATCAAATTTGATCAAATGAAATTTCAAACAAACGTTAGTCAAAATGAATATCATTTGGGTGATGAAATTGTAATTGACGCAAATGTAAATTTATATAGAGAGCAAACTATTCCTTTTGGATTCAATCAGAAATCTTATTATTTAGCTAATCATATTAGGGGTTATCTTGATATCAATTCGATTACTTTAGTAGCTCACCACGCTCACATCTATCAATTAAGAGAATCATTGGATAATTATATTTCCAATTTTAGCTCTCATGCATATATTAGGGCATTCGTACTTGGTGAAAAAAGTTTTAGCAACGAACAAAGCATGCTTTATCGTGATTTAGGAGTACTTTATTTATTTACAATATCAGGGCTTCATATATATGGTTTGATGAAGTTAATTAGAAAAATATTTTTTTATTTAAGTCTACCCGAGAGAACTCAAAATTATTTAACGGTTGCACTGTATTTTATTTTTTTATACCTTAACGCGTTTTCAATGGGTATTCTAAGAATCTTTTTAATATATATTATTGGGAAAATAATCAAATTCAAAAAAATAGAAATATCTCATTTAGATTTAATACATATAGTCTTCTTTTTCATGCTATTAATTAACATCCAATGGGTTTATCATCTTGGATTCTTGTATACTTTTATCATTTTGAACTTTCTCTATTTAATGAAATTTAGGTATGATTATTACAAGGGTTATTTAAAAAGATTGATTATTATTGGAATCATCATCTATGCGATGCTGCCATTTTCTTTAAAAATAACACCATTTTTATTTCTTTTGTTACCCATCATAATTTTTTTATTAACTTCTCCATTTTTTTTGATAGCGTTAGCTGTATTATTTGTGCCAGAACTAGACCGCTTGTATCTTGATTTGATAAATATTTTTGAACACTTCATGCAAGCAATAGATAATAAAAATATAGTTTTTAATCTCCACGCTTTACATTTTTATGTCATTATCATTTATTATGCAATTTTAATTTTTATTTTTAGATCACGATCGGTCTTTCTATTTTTAAAAAGAAATCTTTTTTTGGTTTTTCTTTTTTCTTTTTATCTAATTGAATACAAAATAAGTGATGAGATTAATTTTTATATGATTGATGTTGGTCAAGGAGATTCAATGCTCATACAATCTAATGATTGCAATATTGTCATTGATAGCTATAGAAATGTTTTACCTTTAATTCGTGATTTAGGAATATACCATTTGGATTATTTAATTCTTACACATAGTGATAATGATCACACTGAGGAAGCACAAAATATAATTGATCATATCAATATTTCTCATATTATTGTAAATCCATACAACTCTTATCCAATCCAATCAAACAAAATTTCAAGTATGAAATCCGGGGACCAAATTCATTGTGGTCAATTGGATATAAATTTTTTAGGTCCAATTAGAAAATACGATGATACAAATAATAACTCACTCGTCTTTAAAATTGAATTTGGTTCTAAAGTGTTTCTTTTCACGGGAGATATTGAAGATGAAGCAGAACAAGATTTGATTCAGAAATATGGATTATTTCTAAAAAGTGATGTATTGAAAGTGGCACATCATGGATCCAATACTTCGTCAAGCGAGGCATTTATTCACTATGTGAATCCAAGTGTATCTTTAATATCAGTTGGAGATAATAACCGATTTGGATTTCCTAATGATGAGGTGATCACTAGGTTAGTGACGAAACAAATTATTATTTATCGTACTGATAATCAAGGAACGATTCAATATTCATTTCGGCAAAAGAAAGAAAAGTGGGTGATGTATCTACCATTTTAACTCGAATTTTAGTATAATATAAGTAAACGTCGGGAGGCATAAAAATGGCCGAATCTATCTATCTGTATTACTCGAACAACGAATTTCTACTTAATCATAAAATTGAAGATAAAATTGCAGAATTTAACGTTGATCCATTTAATATCATAAAATATGATCTTTTAGAAAATTCCAGTGATGATATTTTAGAGGATTTACAGACAGTTTCTTTTTTTGCTGAAAAGAAAGTGATTATCGTTAGAAATCTTAGTGAAATAGAAAAAGAAGGGGAGTCAGTCATTAAAAGCTGGATTTCATACTTAGAGAAACCAAATCCTGATGTTATTTTATTAATTGCACAAAACGAACTTTTACCGGAATCATCAGCTCTAGGATCAGCATTATTTAAATTTGCATTTATTGAAAAGATAAAGGAAATGGATAAAAAGGATTATCCTGATTTTGTCCGTAATATGTTTAAAAAATACCAGTATATGATTTCAGATGACGCTGTTGAAGCTCTTTTGGAGAGAACAAATCTTGATTTTACATTGATCAATCAAGAAGCTGAGAAATTAATGCTCTTTGCTTACGATACTAAAGAAATCAATGAAAAAGCAGTTTTGCTACTAGTCAGTAGAAATCTTGAAGAAAATATTTTTGAATTGACCAATGCATTACTCTCAAAAAACCAATCTAAAACCATTGAAATTTTTTATGATCTCATCGCAAGAAATGAAGATCCATTGCGAATTTTGAATAATATAGTAGGAAAAGTTAGAGAGTTGATGCATACAAAACTACTTATCGAAAAAGGCTATCGTCAGGAACAAGTTGCTGAACATTTTCATATTAAGAGCGGCCGTGCCTACTATTTAGTTAAAAATGCACAATCAATTTCTTTTAGTATCTTAGAAAACCATCTCAAGAAATTATCACAACTTGATTATGATATTAAATCAGGAAAAATAGATAAAAAACTTGGCCTTGAACTTTATTTGTTAGGAGCATAAAATGTTAGATCACGATAAAATATTATTATTTGATTTTGAAACAACAGGATTATCAGCTGAAAGAGAACAAATTATCGAAATTGGAGCAATATTACTTAAAAAAGATTCTTTAGGTGAATATCAGATAGAGAGTGAATTATCTACACTCGTCTTAGCAGATAAACCATTGCCATTTAAAATCATTGAAATTACTCACATTACAGATGAAATGCTTTTACGTGACGGTATTAGTCAAGAGGAAGCTTTTCATCGCTTTTTATCTATGTATAGTGAAGACACTTTACTCGTTGCATATAATATTCAATTTGATTTATCATTCATGATTCAATTTTTCAAAAAATATTGGGATAAAAATTTTCAAATAAAAAATGACATCATGGATGTCATGGCTATTTATAAAGATCGTCATCGCTATCCTCATCGCCTAGATCAAGCTGTTCAGACATATCAAGTTGAAATCAGTAATACGCACCGTGCACTTGATGATATTAAAGCCACTTATGAAGCTATGAGAAAGATGAATGCCGAACTAGATAATCTAAGAAAATATGTTAATGTCATTGGATATAATGCCACTTATGGTGTAAATGGCATTAAACTCCCACATGTTAAATATGTGGCTCAAAAGGGTGGATATCGAGAAATCGAAAGAAGCTAAAAAAAAGACACATCCTGTGATGCATCCTTTATAGGGTATTGACTAAATTGGCCAATCCAGATTTATGTCTAGCAACGAAGTTTTTATGAAAGACTCCTTTTGCAAGACCTTTATCTAATTTTTTATGTGCGAAAGACAATGTTAAAAGTGCTTTTTCTTTATCTTTAGCTGCTACGGCTACTTCAACAGCTTTAATTGCAGTTTTGACAGATGATTTAAAAGACGCGTTATTCAAACGACGTTTTTCATTGGTTTTATTACGTTTAATTTGTTGTTTAATATTTGCCACAATTTCACCTCCCATATGCGCATAACTATTGTATCAAATGCACATTAAAAATGCAACAGTAAACACATATTTATGGTAAAATAAAGATATAAAGTTAAAAGGAAGTATATAAAATGACCACAGCTAATAAACTTACAATTTTACGATTATTGATGATTCCGGTAATGATCGTTTTTATTTATCTGAAGTCTTTACAAAAATCAATTGGATTTCTAGGTTTAGATATTAATCAATTTATATTTGCTGTTTTATTTGTTTTGGCTTCGTTTACTGATCTCTTAGATGGTTATATTGCTCGCAAGTATAATCAAATTACTACTTTTGGTAAATTTTTAGATCCTATAGCAGATAAAGTCTTGGTCATGGTAGCTCTCTTATTCTTAATGATGATTGCTCCAGATAGGGTGCCTTTGTGGGCAGTAATGATTGTTATTATTAGAGAATTTATGGTGACTGGTATTAGATTGATTGCTGTTGAGCGTGGTAAAGTGATTGCAGCTTCACCTTATGGTAAGATTAAAACAGCATCTACGATGGTTGCCTTAATCTTAATTTTATTTAATGATTTTGGATTACCAATACTAATTGGCAATATTATCTTTTGGATAGCAATAGCATTTACGCTTATTAGTGGTATTGATTATCTATTAAAGAATAAAAAAATTATATTAGAAAGCATTTAAAGTAAAAGTATAACTTAAGAACTACTATATTATGGAGGACAGATAACATGGACAAAGATAAAAGACAACAAGCCCTTGAGGCTGCTATGAAACAGATTGAAAAGCAATATGGTAAAGGTGCTGTTATGAGATTGGGTGACGAACCAGATCGACATGTAGCTGCAACTCCATCAGGTTCACTAGGACTTGATATTGCTCTAGGTATAGGTGGATATCCGAAAGGAAGAATTATTGAAATTTATGGACCTGAAAGTTCAGGTAAAACAACGCTTGCACTTCATGCAATTGCTGAAGTCCAAAAGTTAGGTGGTTATGTTGCATTTATTGATGCAGAGCATGCATTGGATCCTCAATATGCAAAAGCTTTGGGAGTTGATGTAGATAACTTGATTTTATCTCAACCAGATACTGGAGAACAAGCTTTAGAAATTACTGAGGCTTTAATTAGAAGTGGTTCAGTTGATACAATAGTAATTGACTCTGTTGCTGCACTTGTTCCTGAAGCTGAAATTAATGGCGAAATGGGTGATTCTCATATTGGACTCCAAGCTAGACTGATGAGTCAAGCAATGAGAAAATTATCAGGCGCAATTTCAAAAGCAAATGCAACTGCGATTTTTATTAATCAAATTCGCGAAAAAGTTGGTGTGATGTTTGGTAGCCCTGAAACGACACCAGGTGGTAGAGCACTTAAGTTTTATTCATCTGTTCGACTTGAAATTAGAAGATCAGAAGCTATAAAGAGTGCAACAGATATTATCGGAAACAAGGCAAATATTAAAGTTGTCAAGAATAAAGTCGCACCACCATTTAAGACAGTTTCAGTTGATATTATCTATGGACAAGGTATATCCAAAGTCGGTGAATTAGTAGATTTGGCATCAGGGTTAGACATTATTCAAAAAAGTGGTGCTTGGTTTGCCTATAATGGTGAAAAAATAGGTCAAGGTAGAGAAAATGCAAAACAATACCTCGCTGATCATCAAGAAATTTATGATAAAGTATTCAAACAAGTCCTTGAACATTATAAGATTTCATATAAAAAATAAAAGAACACGTGGTGTTCTTTTTTTAAGCAAAATTATAGAATTAGTATAAATAAACAGGTATAATGTAATAGAAATTAAAATAGTAGAGGTGATTTGATGCACATTAAAAATTATGAAGAATTTATAGATTTATTAAAAAAAGAACAAAAAGATAAAGCAGTTTTATACGCGATGAATTTGCTTGAAAAAGAAAAACTAACTATTGAGGAATTATACCAAGAGTTATTAGCTCCATCATTAACTGAGTTTAAATGCGATGTTGATGATTTAGAAGTTTGCATATGGAAAGAACACTTTAGAACTTCGATTATTAGAACAATATTAGAAAGTAGCTATCTCTACATTATCAAAAGAGTTGAAAATATTAAAAAGATCGATAAAAAGATTGTTGTTTTAACTCCACCATTTGAATATCATGAAATTGGAGCGATTATGGTTGCTCACTATTTGTTATTAGAAGGATTTGATGCATCGTATATTGGTGCAAATACACCAAAAGAAGAAATTCTATCAGCAATTCGGGCATATCATCCAGATTATATTGCTATGAGTGTCACCAATCCATATAGTGTTGTCGTTACAAAACAAATAACCGACGAAATTAAACGATTTTTTCCTGATGTTAAAATTATCTTAGGTGGGCAAGCGTTCGATAATAAAGAAGCTACACATTCGATACAATATGATTATCTAATGCATTCATTAAATGATTTAATTGAATTTGGAAAAGAGGTTCAAAAATGAGACTCGCACTCCAAATCGCTTGGCGCTTTTTAGCATCAGCCAAAAGACAGACGATTATTATTGTTTTAGGAATTGCTGTTGGTGTATCGGTTCAAGTATTCATCGGATCTTTAATCACAGGATTACAAAAAAGTTTAGTAGATTCAACCATCGGTTCATCCTCACATATCACAGTGGTAAGTGAAGCATCAGATACTTATATTGATAATTATCAAATTACTATAAATAACCTTGAATTAGAAAGTGATGATATTTCTGTTATATCACCTGTAGTCAATCTAGGTGGAATTCTTCAAAAAGACACTTTGAAAAAAGAAATATTGTTTAGAGGTTTTGATTTAATTGAAGCAAATCAAATTTACGGGTTCGATTCAAAAATCACTGAAGGAGAACTTCCTACTTTGTTAAATGAAATACTTTTAGGAAAATCTTTGAAAAATGATTTGAACTTGAACGTTGGTGATACGATAGATATTGAAATATTGGGTAATGTGAGATCATTGACTGTTGTTGGATTTTTTGATTTTAATGTAGCAGTTATTAATTCTACATGGGGGATTGGTACTTTAGCAACCCTTCAAGATATTATCGGTAGTACTAATGACATATCAGCTATAGAAATGCAGATTAATGATGTGTTTCAAGCAGAAGTATTAGCAGCAACACTTGACCAAAATCTAAGTAATAGTAACTTAAAAACAGAAAATTGGATGAGCCAAAATCAAGAGCTACTTTCTGGTCTTCAGGGACAAAGTACTTCATCGCTAATGATTCAGGTCTTTGTGATTATATCGGTTGTACTTGGAATATCATCCGTACTTGCTATAACAGTCATGCAGAAATCAAGACAGATTGGTATTTTAAAGGCAATGGGTATTCAAGATAAAGATGCATCGAGAATTTTTCTTTTTGAAGGTTTTCTTTTAGGTATCTTTGGAGCTTTTGCTGGTGTTGTCCTTGGATTAGGTTTACTCTATTCCTTTACGACGTTTGCTCTAAATCCTGATGGATCACCTGTTGTACCGCTGTTCATCGACCCACAATTTATAGCATTATCTGCTTTGATTGCCTTAGTTGCATCAACGTTTGCATCACTGATACCAGCTATTAAGTCATCAAAGATGACAGTCATTGAGGTGATTAGAAATGCCTAATATCATTGAGTTGAAAAAGATTAATAAAATATATGGTGAAAAAACACCAAATCCAACACAAGTTCTATTTGATTTAGATTTAAACTTCGAAGAAAGCACGTTTAATTCAATTATTGGTCAATCAGGAAGTGGTAAAAGTACCTTACTTAATATTATGGGTACTTTAGATAGTGCAACGAGTGGTGATGTGATAATTAATCAAGTTGAAACTCATAAAATGAGTAAGAACCAGCTATCAAAACTACGCAATGAAATGATTGGATTTATATTCCAATTTCATTATTTGCTACCAGAATATACAGCATTAGAAAATGTACTTATGCCATATCGTATATCCAAAAAAGCAATTACGAAAGAAGTAATGGATAGAGCGAATGAATTACTTGAAATTGTAGGATTAACGAAGGTTAAAAACAATTTAGCAATTAATATGTCTGGTGGTCAACAACAAAGAGTTGCCATAGCAAGAAGTTTGATTAATAATCCTAAAATAATTTTTGCAGATGAGCCTACTGGTAACCTTGATAGTGATACAACTGAACAAGTCTATGAGCTACTCAGAAAAATAAATGAAACTTACCAAACAACATTTATAATTATCACACATGATCGGCATATCGCTGAAAAAGCAGATCGAATTATTGAAATCAAAGATGGAAGAATTAATCTTGATATAACAAAAGAAAAAAAGGTTTAAAAAAAAGCCAAGGTTCTAATAAGAATCTTGGCTTTTTTATTATGATATAACATTTAATGGATTTAAATCTTTTAGTGAAAACTCAACATATTTTGTCATTGGAACATCATTTCCACCAGTTGTTAATATATATTCTACTTTTAGATATAAGTGAGGTTCACTGACCTTAACAAATAGAAGAGGATTTGTTGGGAGATTGTAATTGAAATCTATATTAAAAATATGATATATTTCTAGACTTCGTTTTGTTCCAAGAGATCTCAAACTTGTCCAATCAGTTTGCAAAACAGGTGTAACAAAAACAGATTTCACAACATAGTTTTCATGTGCTTCATAGGTAATATCAAATTCATAATATCCACCAGTAAGCTCATCTGTATTTGGATCAAGTATAGGATATTTAAGTTTACTCCAAACAATATTTAAAGAGAATGCGTCAATACCATCAGTATCTAGAAATTCTTTCACTTCAACAGTATCTGGGGTAACTTCTGCATCAAAGTTTACTACCTTGTTCGCCGTATATGAGCCCACATACATAATTAAAATGAGTGCGATAGGTACAATCACTAAAAAGGCTATCGAAACAATCTTTAATCGGTATTTATGAAGCCATTTCCAAAATGTCATTTTTTCTTCTATTTTTTGATTTTTCATTAAGATAAAACTCCTTAGTAAAGTGTTCATGTCCTATTATACAGGAAATTTAAAAAAATTAAAGTTAATTAAAAAAATTACTCTTGGTTTCTTCATTGACTTGAAACCGAAAAATAAGGTATAATGATTAGGTACAACATGTATAAGACAATTTGATTAAATCGATTGTTTAAAATATTATTAAATGGAGGTGTAAGAATGTTATTTATGACATTCAGTACTGGTGAAACAGTCATCTCCGTTTTGCTAGCCATAATCATTGGTTTTGCTATTGGATATTTTATTCGCGTTTGGCACCGCGAGAAGAGTATCAGAGCAACCCGTGAATTGGCCGAAAAAATTGTTGAAGACGGAAAAAAAGAAGCCGAAAAGTCAAAAAGAGAAAGTGTTTTAGAAGCCAAACAAGAAATTTTTGTGTTACGCAAGGATTTTGATAATGACATGCGTGAACGCAGACAGGTCGTGCTTAATCTTGAAAACAAGGTTACACAGCGCGAAGACACCTTGAATCGTCGTGCGGTTCATTTAGACAAGCGTGAAGAAACCTTAGCACTACGTGAAGACAAACTTGATGAAAAGAAGGAACAACTCGAACAATTAAATAGCAAAGCGGAAGAAGTATTAAAGCAACAAGAAACAAAACTGATAGAAATCTCTAGTTTAAGTGTTGATCAAGCAAGAGAAATCATCATGGCAAGAGTAAAAGAAAGTATGTCTGACGAAATTGCCGTGTACATCAGAGATGAAGAAGAAAGAGCGAAGACTGAAGTTCAAACACGGTCTAAGCAATTGTTATCCCTTGCAATTCAGAAGTATGCTAGTGAAACCACAACAGAAAGAACTGTTTCCGTTGTTGATTTACCAAATGATGAAATGAAGGGAAGAATCATTGGTCGCGAAGGTAGAAATATTCGCACTATTGAGGCATTAACCGGTGTTGATCTTATTATTGATGATACACCAGAAGCAGTTGTACTGAGTGGTTTTGATCCGATTAGAAGAGAAATTGCCAAGCGTGCATTAAGTACGTTAGTATCTGATGGTCGTATTCATCCAGGACGTATTGAAGAAGTTGTTGAAAAAGCTAGAGTAGAAGTAGATATGTTCGTTAGAGAAGCTGGAGAAGATGCAGTATTTAAAACCGGTATTGGTCGTATTCATCCCGACCTAGTTAAACTATTAGGAAGATTAAGTTTTAGAACAAGCTACGGTCAAAATGTATTAAAACATTCTATAGAAACTGCATTCCTTGCTGGAAAATTAGCAGTTGAGATTGGTGAAGATGAATTTCTTGCACGACGTGCTGGACTACTACATGATATAGGAAAAGCAGTTGATCATGAAGTTGAAGGTGGTCATGTTGAGATTGGTGTGAATATTGTCAATCGATATAAAGAACCAAAAGAAGTTGCTGATGCAATTGCATCTCACCATGGAGATAAAGAAGCAGAAAGTATTATTGCTGTCTTGGTCGCTGCAGCAGATGCATTAAGTGCTGCTCGTCCTGGTGCACGCAGTGAATCCATGGAAAATTATATCAAGCGTTTAGAACAATTAGAAGCCATTTCCAATGAAATTCCTGGAGTTGAAAAATCATATGCAATTCAAGCTGGACGAGAAATAAGAGTTATTGTCAAAGCAGATCAAATCGATGATTTATCAACCTTCAAGGTAGCACGTGAGATCAAAGAACAAATTGAACAAAAGATGACGTATCCTGGAACAATTAAGGTGACAGTTATCCGTGAAACACGAGCAACAGACATTGCAAAATAAGAGGCTTAGGCCTCTTTTTGTTAGAAAGAAGTGTGAGTAAATGAAAATATTATTTATAGGAGATATTTATGGGAAACCAGGTCTTGAAATGGTTACTACATACCTTCCCGAAATAAAGGATAAACATCATCCTAATTTAATCATTGTAAATGCCGAAAATGCCGCAAATGGGCGTGGAATCAACCTTAAAATTTATAAAGAATTAATGAGTTTAGGAATCCACGCAATCACCATGGGAAATTGGGTTTGGGGCAATAGAGAATTATTTGAATTTATTGATCAATCAAATATTGTGCGACCTATGAATTTTAGAGAATCGCCAGGTAAAGGATATATCACAATCAATTACAATGGACAAAAATTGTTGGTCATCAATGCTTTGGGTAGAACGTTTATGAATCCCAATCTTGAAGATCCTTTTACGAGTATTGAAAAGATTGTTGAAGCGGAGCATGCAGATTTCACATTTATTGATTTTCATGCTGAAGCTACAAGCGAAAAAGTTGCGTTAGGACACTATCTAGATGGAAAAGTTGATGTTATAGTAGGAACACATACACACGTGCAAACAGCAGATGAAAGAGTTCTACCCAAAGGAACACTTTATATTACTGATGTAGGTATGACTGGGCCACTAAATGGAGTCATTGGTGTGACTAAGGAAATCGTGTTAGATCGTTTTTTAAATGGTTTTTCTATTCCTAATGAGGTTGCACCAGGTTCTAAGCAATTAAATGCTGTGATTTTAGATTTAAAGAAAAAGACAATAAAAAGAATTCATATTGAAAGCGAAACAGTATAATTCATACTGTTTTTTCATGTATAATAAGCATAGGTGATTTTAAATGAGTAAAGTTGATGTAAGTAAATATTTTAAACCCGATCTTAAAAAAGCTAGAAAAAGAAGCGGGAATACAATCAAAGAAGTTCAATTTGGACTTAGTGATGCTTATCAGAAGATAGGTGTTAATAAAACATATATGATTCATACTTATGGCTGCCAAGGAAATGAAGCTGATACAGAAACAATGGCGGGTATTTTAGAGTTGATGGGATTTACAAAAGCCGAAACAGAAATCAAAAGTGATGTAATTATCTTAAACACTTGTGCAATAAGAGAAAATGCAGAAAATAGAATTTGGGGAGAACTTGGAAGATTAAAAGCATATAAGAGACAAAATCCTGATTTAATTGTTGGACTAGCAGGATGTATGGCTCAAGAGGAAAATGTTGTTGAAAGAATTTTATCTAAATATCAACATGTAGACCTTGTATTTGGCACACATAATATCTATAAGTTGCCCGAATATATTGAAACAGCATTATTTTCAAAAGAACGCGTGATTGAAGTTTATTCTCAAGAAGGAGAAATTGTTGAAAATCTACCCAAAGTAAGAAATCATCATTTTAAGGCTTGGGTTAATATTATGTTTGGTTGTGATGAATTTTGTACCTATTGTATTGTCCCATATACAAGAGGTAAAGAAAGATCAAGATCAAAGGATGAAATCATTAATGAAGTAAAAGAACTAGTAGAAGAAAACTACAAAGAAATTACATTACTTGGACAAAATGTTAATGCATATGGTAAAGATTTTAGTGATATCGACTATACTTTTGGTGACCTTTTAAGAGACTTAGATGGATTAGGGATTGAACGTATTAGATTTACAACGAGTCATCCACATGATTTAGATCAAAAAACCATGAATGCGATGAGAGATTCTAAACATATCATGCCGTTCTTTCATCTACCTGTACAGTCGGGTAGTAATGCTGTATTGAAAAAGATGAATCGTCATTATACAAAAGAATCATATCTTAGTGTATTAAATCAACTCAAAAAAACAGTTCCTGGAATTTCTGTGACAACTGATATTATCGTTGGATTTCCAGGTGAGACAGAAGATGATTTTTTGGATACACTTGATTTAGTTGAAAAGGCACAATTTGAGGGCGCATTTACTTTTGTTTTTTCTAAAAGAGAAGGAACTCCTGCTGCTCAATTTTTTGATGATACACCTGAATCTGTTAAAAAAGAAAGACTCTATATCTTAAATGATCGAATTAACCATGGTTATCTTCTTGGTAACCAAAGATTTTTAAATCGAACAGTTAAAGTTTTAGTAGATGGCACATCTAAAAAAAATGATAAAGTCCTTGCTGGATATTCTGAACATAATAAATTGGTCAACTTCAAAGGTGATCCAAGTTTAATTGGGCAAATTGTTAATGTTAAAATAACCGTGGCTAAAACATGGTTTCTATTAGGAGAATTGGTATGACTGAAAAAGATAAACTAATTCGAATGATATTAGAAAATGAAGATGTGATTCGGTATAAAAAAATAGAAAAAATTATAAATAATGATAAAAAATTGAAAACCCAAATGAGTCAATTAAAAGCGATTCAAAAGCAGTTGATTAATGCTAAACAGATTGAAAAAAAACAAGCAATTATAGAGCTTGAATCCAGATATCAGATGCTATTAAAAGAGATTGAAGAGACTCCTTTAATGTCGGATTATTTGGCTTTGCAAGGCGACATCAACGAAATGCTTCATAGTATTCAAGACATTATAGAAGCAGGTATAGAAAAAGATTTCGAATAAGAACGGTCTAGAATGGCCGTTTTTGCGTTAAAAAAAGATAAATAACTTGATAAAAAAGCTAAAACATTGTATTATGAATACAAAGAGTTCATGTAGGAGGTTCGTTATGTCACGACTTACAAGAGAAAGTAATGTTACCTTTGGTACCAAGGAATATAAAATTGATGAATTGTTGAAAACAATCATTTATTTACCTTCAGACCAAATCAAGACTTTCTTCATAGAAATTGGATTAAAAATACCAAGAGAACTTAGAATGTTTGTTTTGAGAGAGACATTACGTTCAAAAGTTATCGAAACAAGAAAGTCAAGATTAACGTTAGCCGATGAATTAAATTACAGATTATCATGGTTTACTGAGTTTACTGAAACACAATTGGAAAACCTTTTGATTTTTTTTGATGACCATACACTTGAAAGATCATATCTTGAAGAGTTTTGGACTGATTTAATCTCATATCTAGTTGAAAAAGAAGTTTCAACAAGACATCTAAAAAAATTGTTGGACGATAGTATTGCCTATGTTAAAAAGCACGGATTAGAATTTCCAAATATGAAGACATTTAATAGAGATATCAAAGATCTATTTTTTGATAGTTTTGGACGTATTGATGGTTTAGCTCCTGCTAAATTTAGACCTGTGCTTTATAAGAGTTCAACATTATCAGAAATTAGAGATTTGGGATCTAAATATGAAGTGGATGTCCCACGTCGTTTAAAGAAAACCGAATTGGCTGATATTATTATTAAAGAACTTAAAGATCGCGGGCAACATACTGAAAAACTAGAAGGTGAAATTAGAAGTATGTCAGTAATTGTCATGCAAAGATTTGCCATAGATCATGACATTAAAGCATCCACGGAACTTAAAAAAGAAGAAATTATTGAATATATTCTTGCTAATGCGAAGGAAACTAAAGAAACTTACTTTGTTCCTGATTCGCAAGATGCTTATGAAAAAGAGATTGAAGAGGTTGCTGAAAATCTCGACGAATTGAATGAAGAACCTGAAGAAGAACCAGAAAAAGAGGAAATTGTAGCTATTCCTGAAATTGAGTCAGAAATAGAATCTGCAAAAGATGATGAAGTAGAATCTGAAATTCAAGAGGAAACTGCGGCTGAAATAGAAGAAAAGCTAGAAGAAGAAATAGAAGAAGAAAAAGAAGAACCTGAGGAAAAGAAACAATCTATTGTGGCACAACCACAAATGCAAGTGGCTGCTAGCAGTATTGATTTATCTGAACTTGTTTCAGAGATAAAAAAACTAAGAGAAACTTTCGAAGCAGCATTATTGACAAGAAAAGCTGAACACGATACTGAAAAAGAAGAGCAAAGTAATGCGATATCTGTTTCAGATCCTGAATCAAAAATACCAGATCATGCACCTATCATTCTAAACTCAGCCGAATTTTACGGTAATCCTAAAGCATTAAAGAAAATTATTAAGAAAGATGAAGCTGATGAAAGAGAAAAGTTTATTGAAGAGAAGAAAGCTGAATCTTCTATTGGAGTTGGTGAACATGATGATGAAGATCAAATACCAGGTGAATTACGCTTCTTTGGTAAAATGTTTAAAGCAATTGGTAGAGGCTTATTGAAATTACTTAAAGTACTGTTGAAATTCACATTAATCATTGCTGTTATTGGTGTCGTCCTTCTCATACTGTATGCAGTATTAACATATTTTGTAACAACGTTGACTTTCTTAGATGGTGTTAATAATTTCTTAAATGGCATCCAGATCAGTGGCGTCGGATTGTTAGATAGATTACATGCAATTTTAGCTTCTTTAGGCTTATAATATAAATAATATAGGGGGTCACCCATGGATAAACAAAAATACACCCCAATGATGCAACAATATCTTGAAATTAAAGAAGACTACGCAGATGCGATAGTCTTTTTTAGATTGGGTGATTTTTATGAAATGTTTTTCGATGATGCTATTATCGCATCAAAAGTTTTAGAAATTGCTTTGACTTCAAGAGATGCTGGTGCAAGAGTACCAATGTGTGGTGTACCTTATCATGCTGTTAAACCCTATGTTCAAAAATTAATTGAAAAGGGATTTAAAATAGCAATTGTAGAGCAAACAACAGAACCTGGTAAAGGATTAGTTAAACGTGAAGTTATTCGTTTAGTCACTCCTGGCACTGTTTTAGAAGATGGTATCTTAGACGCAAAAACAAATAATTTTATAGCTAGTGTCCTTTTAACAGAAAAAGGATATGCACTAACTTATGTAGATATTTCTACAGGTGAATCCTTCATTACTGATGGTTTAGAAAAAAAACAAGTGTTAGATTTAATATTAAGTCTGGACATTAGAGAAGTTGTTTGTCCAATTCGTTTTGATGAAACCTTTATTTCTCAATTAAAGGAAACAGATCGTTTAGTTTCATATAGTGATGATTATCAAATTGTCGAACAAAAGGCGATAACTCATTTGGAAAGGGATCAAAAAAGAGCTGTATCACATTTATTAAATTATTTAGTGAATACACAAAAACAAATGATTAATCATTTAATGCCATTTCAAATTATTCAAAGAGTTGGACATATGCACATTGATTATCGAGTAAAGAAACATTTAGAAATTGATCAATCGCTAGTGAACAGCTCACAAACAACATTACTTTATTGGATTAATCACTGTCAAACTGCAATGGGATCAAGAATGCTTAAATCAATGTTAAATCATCCACTCTATGATAAAAAAGTGTTAAATGATCGTTATGACTTGATTGATGCATTCAAACCTTATCAACCAAGAGAAAGTATTATCGAGCATTTAAGATACATCTATGATATCAATCGTATTGTGGGAAGAATAGCATTTAATACAGCAAATGCTAGAGATTTATATCAGTTAAAAGAAACTTTAAAACAAGTGCCACTTTTAGTTGAAGATTTGAAATTATATCAAAATAAAAAAATTGATCATCTAATAGCTAAAATGGATGATCATCATGAGCTCTGTGATTTTTTAGATCAATCAATCATACCAGAACCACCAATTACACTTAAAGATGGGGGAATCATTAAAGTTGGTTTTAATGAAAAGTTAGATGAACTTCGTTCGATTGATGTAAAAGGACAAACTTGGCTTTCTGAGTTTGAAATTTCTGAAAGAGAAAGAACCGGGATAAAAAATTTACGAGTTGGATATAATAGGGTGTTCGGTTTTTATATTGAAGTTTCAAAAGGGAATGCTGCATTAGTTAAAGATGAGTACGGTTATGAAAGAAAACAAACTTTAACGAATAGCGAACGATATATCAGTCCTGTACTCAAAGAAAAAGAAGATGACATACTCCATGCAAAAGAACGTAGCATATCTTTAGAATATGAACTATTCAAAGAAATAAGAGAATTTGCAGAAAAGTACACGTTCACACTACAAGAACTTTCGACGAAAATAGCACAAATTGACGTCTTTTTAAATTTATCAATTATCTCTGAAAAATATAATTTTGTTCGCCCTGTTCTCCATGAAGATAAAAATGTGGAAATTATTAAAGGTAGACATCCTGTTGTTGAAAGATTTACTCAATTTGTAGCCAATGATGTCATTATGGATCAAGGAGAAATATTTTTAATCACTGGACCTAATATGAGTGGTAAATCAACATATATGCGCATGTTTGCCATTATTTGCTACATGGCTCAAATCGGATGTTTTGTGCCTGCTGAAAGTGCAATTTTACCTTTATATGATGCAATATTCACACGTATAGGTTCATCAGATGATTTAAGTGGTGGAAAATCTACTTTTATGGTTGAAATGGTTGAATCAAATGAAGCTTTGACAAAAGCAACTCAAAATAGTTTGATTTTATTTGATGAAATAGGTAGAGGAACTGCGACTTACGATGGTATGGCTCTTGCTCAAGGTATGATTGAATATATCCATGAAAAAATCTTAGCGCAAACTCTATTTTCAACGCACTATCATGAATTGACTGTTTTAGAAAATAGTCTAGAACGACTTACTAATTTATGTGTTAAAGCTAAAGAAGAGCACGATACGATGGTTTTTCTACATCATGTTGAAAGAGGAACTACTGATAAATCATATGGTATCCAAGTTGCGTCTTTAGCGCATCTTCCTAAAAGTTTGATTACTAGAAGCAAACAAATATTAGAAAAATTAGAACAAAAAGAAAATAAAGTTGTGCTAGATTTGTTCAATTATGAAAAGTTTGAAGAAGAGAATACTCAAATGATTGATGCGGATAAAGTTGCTGTATTAGAAGAAATTGAAAAAATAAATATTGATAATATAACACCAATTGAAGCACTGTTGGTGATAAAGCATTTACAATCAATCTTAAAAAAATAAAGAGGGCTTATGTCAATTATTCGTCAAATGGATAGTAAGCTTGCTAATATGATTGCTGCAGGAGAGGTCGTAGACCGTCCAGCATCAATCGTTAAGGAGCTACTCGAAAATTCAATAGATGCAAAAGCAACCATCATCAACGTTGATGTTACTGAAATGGGTATGAAGTCTATCGTTGTAACTGATAATGGTGTGGGGATGGATTTTTTGGATGCACATTTAGCATTCGACCGCCACGCTACAAGCAAAATACTTGATGAAAGTGATTTGGGACATATACAAACTCTTGGATTCAGAGGTGAAGCATTAGCAGCTATCTCATCTGTCTCTAAAGTAACTTTAAAGACTAGACAAAAACAAAATGAAGGAATACAAGTTATTTATCATGGCGGGAAATTTGTCTCTGATGGAGTTGCTACACTTAATGAGGGTACAGTTGTCGAAGTCACTGATTTATTTTATAATACGCCTGCAAGATTTAAATATATTAAGTCTGAAGTTGCAGAGAGATTGGCAATTATTGACATTTTTGATCGCATCGCCTTAGCTCATCCAAGTATTAGATTTACTTTAAGTGTGGATGGGAAAATTACTAAACGTACCTTTGGTACGAATGATTTCTATAGTTTGATTGATCAAATATATGGATCTAAAATGACGGAACATATGACGATTTTTAATCATATGATTCAAAAAGTAAAAATAACTGGATATTTATTAAGTCCACAAATCTCTAGATCTAGAAAAAAAGATATTTCTATTTTTGTTAATGGCAGATATATTAGAAATTATCGTTTGATACAAGCCGTTATTGATGGGTATCATAGTTATCTTATGACTGGAAAATATCCAATTGCTTTAATCCATTTAGAAATGGACCCTAGTTTACTTGATGTAAATGTTCATCCTCAAAAATATGAAGTAAAATTCGTAAATGAATCCATTTTAGCTTATGCTATTGAAAATGCGGTTAAAGATGCCCTTATTCAAAAAATTCATCCAATTCCAGAAAATTTAAATACTATTCAAAAGGCAAAACAAGATATTTTCACGCCGATAGATTTAGATTTTGGAGAATCCATTTTAGCAGAATCTATCGCAAATGATGAAAAAGATTCAAATCATGATCAGTTGCCTAAACTTCCCGATTTTGATTATGTGGGTGTTTTTTCTGGAACCTATATTTTATTTCAAAATCAGGATGCCTTATATTTAATGGATCAACATGCTGCAGCTGAAAGAATTCGTTACGAACATTATTTTGATTCACTTGCTCATCCTAATCAAAGTGTAAAGCAACTTTTATTTGAAAATGAATTGAAATTGACTACTGAAGATAAAACAGTTATCAGAGAAAATGAAGCAAAATTTAATAAATATGGATTTTATTTTAATTCAAATATGGATTTAACAGGGTTACCAGTTTGGTTAAATGAAAGTGAAATTGATATCGCAATCGAAGCTATGATTTCAATGCTTACTGAAAAACATGATATTGATTTGAGCATTTTAAGAGATAGATTGGCAAAGGACATAAGTTGTAAAGGTGCTATCAAAGCAAATCAATCATTAAACATGAATGAAATTAATGGCTTAGTTAAGAAGTTAAGAGCTTGTAAGAACCCATATACTTGTCCGCATGGTCGACCCACTGTTATTAAGCTTACTCATTATGAAATCGAACGCATGTTCAAGCGGGTGATTTAATGAAAAAAGTTATTGTCATTGTAGGACCAACAGCTTCAGGGAAGACAAAACTATCAATTCTTCTTGGGAAAAAAATCAATGCAGAAATTATTAATGGTGATTCTGTCCAAATATATCAAGGATTAGATATAGGGTCTGCTAAAATAAAAGAAAATGAAAAACAAGGCATACCACATCATCTTTTTGATGTTGCTGAACCAAACCAATCTTACACAGTGTATCATTTTCAAAAAGATGTAAGACAACTTATCGAAAAAATAAAATATCCAATGATTGTTGGCGGTACCGGACTTTATATTAAAGCAGCGCTCTATAATTATGAATTCATTGAATCACATCGCAATTCAGACTTTGAATTGAAGTTACAAGATGAAAGTAATGAACAAATTTATACAAAGTTACTTAATCTTGATCCTAATGTCAAAGTGGATCTTAATAATCGAAGACGATTAATTAGAGCATACGAACAAGCGATATTAGGGGAACCAAGATCAAGTAAGCAGAAAAAAGATGAATTGTTATATGATGTGCTCATCATCTATTTAGATCTTGATCGCTCTATTTTAGAAAAACGTCTACATGAAAGACTAGATCAACAAATAGCTAAAGGTTTCATCGATGAAGTAAAATCGTTACATCAAAAAAAGATCATCATAAATGCTATTGGATATCGCGAACTTTATGCTTATTTGGATGGGAAATATACGCTTGAAGAAGCCAAAGAAGAAATTATTAAATCAAGTAAAAAATTAGCTAAAAAACAAAAGACATGGTTTAAAAATCAAATGCATCCAGTGATGCTTAATGCACTATCGCCAACCCTATACGAGGATGCCTTAAAACTCGTTTTAGAGTTTCTAGAGGAGGATGAATAATGAAAATATTTCTTATAGGTATGCCTGGTTCAGGTAAAACTACAATAGCTAAAAATCTGGCAAAGGATTTAGGTTATCAATATATAGATTTAGATGGTTTGATCGAAAAAGAAGCCTTAATGTTTATTGAAGAAATTTTTGAAAATTATGGTGAAAAAAAATTTAGATTATTAGAATCTGATGCCCTAAGGAACTTACCTGAAACCGGAGATTATGTCATTGCTTGTGGAGGTGGCGTCGTAACAGTTAAAAAAAATAAAGAATTAATGAATGGCATTAAATTCTATTTGGATACTGAAATTGACGTGATTAAAAAAAGACTAGAATCTGACTATCATCGTCCCCTATTAAAAATAAAAACCTTGGAACAACTCTTCGATGAAAGATATTTCCAATATCAAGATTTTGCTGATGCTGTTGTCTCAAATAACTATGATGTTGAAATGACTGTCAAAGTAATTAAAAATTTTATGAAAATGAGGTAAAATAATGAATTTAATCGTTATTCATGGACCCAATTTGAATATGCTTGGTAGAAGAAATAAAGAAATCTATGGTTCTTTTACATTAGAAGAACTTTATGAGGAACTATCAGAACATTTTCCAACTGTTGACTTCACTTTTTTTCAATCGAATTATGAGGGTGAATTAATTGATATTATTCATCATGCACTTGATGATGATTATCAAGCATTATTAATTAATCCTGGTGCATTGACCCATTATAGTTATGCTTTGCGTGATGCTTTAGAATTGCTAAAAGTACCCAAAGTAGAAGTACATCTAACAAATATCATGGAAAGAGAAGCATTTAGGAAAGTTGATGTTCTAGATGGCGTTGTTGAAAGACGCTTTATGGGCAAGAAAATTGATAGTTATATCGAAGCTATTACTTTCTTGTTAGATAAAACCGTTGTTTAATATATTTTATTCATGTATAATAGAAACGGCAAAAACTTAAAGGAGCAATAAATATATGATAAGTACTAATGATTTTAAAACTGGACAGACAATTTTGTATGAAGGAAATATCTATTCTGTCATCGAATTTATGCATGTCAAACCAGGCAAAGGTGGGGCATTTGTTAGAACAAAACTAAGAAACTTAAGATCGGGATCCGTAACAGATGTTACTTTTAACGCTGGTACCAAAGTCGATCGTGCTCAAATTGATAAAATTATGATGCAATATCTTTATATAGATGGAGACAAGCATGTTTTTATGAATTCAGAAAATTATGAGCAAATCGAAATTCCACAGGCTCAAATAGAATATGAACTCAAATATATTTTCGAAGGTATGTCAGTAGAAGTTATGTTTTATGATAATGTTGAAATTCTTGGGGTTTCTCTTCCTGATAAGGTAGTTCTTGAAGTCAAAGAAACTGTACCTGGAGTTAAAGGTGATACGAAAACTAATGCACTCAAAGATGCAATTATGCAAACTGGTTTATTAGTCAAAGTACCTATGTTTATTGAAGAAGGCGAAAAGATCATTGTTAATACTAATGATGGTTCATACGTATCAAGAGATAAATAATAATTATTTTTATTTTAGTAATTAAAACAAGAAGTCAAATTGAAATGACCGCTTGTTTTTTTATTACTATCTACATACATAAATCGCGATATAACTGTAAGAAAGTGTAGATTGGTTAAAAAAATGTTATTCTCAAATCTATTTAACAAGTTAAATCCATATTTATTTACAGTCTATTAAATGAAGATCACTCTATTAAATGACTTTTATTTAACCGAGAGATTTGATTTTAAAATATGTACTTTAAGTGTGCCATATCATCATGGGGATCCGTAAAAATATTTTCTTATTTTGATTATATTGACATTCTTACTTTTATAAAAGTATGTTATAATAGTTGAGGTGATTAAATGGAACGTTTACAGAAAGTGTTAGCACATGCCAACATTGCATCAAGACGCAAATCAGAAGAGATAATCTTAGAAGGACGCGTTAAGGTCAATGGAATTGTTGTGACTGAACTCGGATTTAAAGTTGAAAAAAAAGATCTAATAGAAGTTGATGGAAAACCAATTGAGATGGCACAACATCTTTATTTTTTGTTAAACAAACCTACAGGTTATGTTTCAACAACATCTGACGAGAAAAATCGTAAAACTGTTCTAGATTTACTTGATGCCGAATTGAAGGATACAAGACTTTACCCAGTTGGAAGACTTGATTTTGATACAGCAGGAATCTTATTACTAACTAATGATGGAGAATTTACGAATTTAATGACCCATCCTGAGCATGAAATAGAAAAAGAATACCTAGCAAGAGTTGAAGGCATTGTGATTCGTAAGAAAATTGTTGCCTTGAGAAAAGGTGTAATAATTGATCAAGATTATTTGGCTATTCCCAAAGACGTAAGATTACTAGAGCTTGATAAGAAATTTCAAACCACCTTGATTTCAATCACATTAACTGAGGGGAAAAACAAGCAAGTAAGAAAAATGATGGAGGCTATTGGGCATCCAGTTAAAAAGCTTACACGTGTTCGTTATGATTTTTTAACACTAGATGGTGTAGAGCGCGGAAGATACCGTCTTCTTAAAATCCATGAAGTAAAGAAGTTATATGCACATTCACAGCCAAAAAATCAAAATACAATATAGATACTTCAAAAATATGTTATAATTATTTTAGTATGGAGGATAGATATGCCTGGATACAAATTAGCTATTGATGGACCAGCAGGATCAGGAAAAAGTACCATCAGTTCTTTAATCGCTAAAAAGTTAGGGTGGACGCACATAGACACTGGCGCGATGTATCGAGCAGTCACTTTGCTTGCCATCGAAAAAGGAATAAATTTAAATGATGAAGCGTCGTACCGTTTTTTAGAATCCTCTTTAATTCATTATGATTCAAATCGAATTTTCATTGATGATCGAGATGTTACTGAAGCAATTCGAAGCGAAGCAGTAACCCATCATGTTTCCTTAGTTTCTAGTTTCCCATACGTAAGAAAAAAATTAGTTCAATTACAACAAAGAGCTGCTCTTAATGGCAATATTGTCATGGATGGCAGAGATATAGGAACTGTTGTATTACCAAAAGCTGATTTGAAAATATTCTTAACGGCAAATGTTGAAGAACGCGCAAAACGTCGTTTTAAAGAAAATGTTAAAAAGGGCAAGCAAGCTCAAATATCACAGGTTATAGAAGATATCGTCAATAGAGATCAAAAGGACTCAACTAGGAAAGAATCACCATTAAGAAAAGCTAGCGATGCTGTTGAATTAGATACGACTTATTTAACCATTGAACAAGTGGTTAATAAAATTATAGAACTGACCGACAAAAAGGAGAACAATCATGGAGTTTAAGATGTTGAAGGTGGGCCAAATCGTAGAAGGTACCGTCATCAAAGTAGAAGAAAATACAATATATTTAGATGTACAATACACGACTGAAGGAAAGATTCATTTGGACAATTATGACAAACCTGCGCCCGATACCTTTTTCGGTCTAGTAAAAGAAGGACAAAAAGTGAGAGCAAGAGTTCAGAAGATCACTGATGATCCAGCTCAAATTCTTTTATCACGCTTGCCATTACTTATTGAGGAAAAATTCACTAAGATTCAAGCTTTAGTGGATTCTGGTGAAATTATTAAAGCCAGAGTTAAACAGGTTTTAGAAAAGGGTCTTGTTTTAAACTACTTAGAAAATGAAGTTTTCTTACCATATAGTCTTTTAGATTATGATTTAGTAAAAGAAAAAGAAATATTAAAAGGGAAAGTTTTAGAAGTTCAAATCATAGAAGCTACTTTAAAGGGTAGATCTAAACGTATAGTTGGCTCTAGAAAAGCTATTTTTGAAAAAGAAAGACAAGCTGCTTATGAACAAAGACTTCAAGACAGACAATCCGAACTCGATGAAATTAATACGGGAGATGTAATCAAAGGTGTTGTAGATAAAATTGAAGCTCATGCGGCAACTATTCGTTTCAATCATGTTGTTGGATTACTCCGTATTTCTCAAGTAAGTCATTATCGAATTGATAAAATTGAAGATGTGCTGACACTTGGTGAAGAAATCGATGTAAAAATTATTAAAAAAGAAGGAAACCGTCTCGACCTTTCTATTAAAGCATTACAAAAGACTCCATATGAAGAATTCTACGATGCTCATAATGTTGGAGATCAAATAACTGGTACAGTTTTTCAAAAACTTCCATTTGGTATTATTGTTGAAGTTGCAAAAGATGTTAGAGGGTTATTGCATAAAAATGAATTTTCATGGAATCCAAGTGATAATTTTGAGTCTGTTGTAAAAATTGGCGATGAAGTTACACTTGCGATTATCCAATTAGATCCTAAAAAAGAACGTATTGCGCTATCTAAAAAATCTTTGGAAGATAATCCTTGGAAAAATGTTTCTCTTAAACGTGGAGACATCGTTGATGCAGTCGTTCAATCGGTATCTAAAGATGGTATAGAAGTAATGGTTCAAGGGGTATTAGGAGATATTCAAGCTTCTGATTTATCTAATGAAAAAATTGGTAAACCTGAAGATTATTTTGCAGTTGGTGATGAAGTCAAAGCAGTTGTCACTGAAGCAAATAGAGATACATGGTCATTAAAACTTTCTATTAGACGTATTTTAGAAAAAGCAGAACGTGAATCATTTGAACAATATCTTGAAGATGAAGAAACAGATAAGAATCCAACAATTGGAGATTTATTTGCAAAAGATTTTAAAGTAAAAAAATAATATAAAGAAGGTTTTATTATGCCTTATAAGGTGGCAATTGTTGGCCGTCCCAATGTCGGGAAGTCTAGCCTGTTCAACCGACTCGTTGGAGCTAGATTATCAATTACCGATGATGAAGCTGGTGTGACGCGCGATCGTCTCTATGCTAAAGCTGAATGGTTGACAAAGAACTTTAGAGTTATAGACACAGGGGGCATCGACATTGGCGATGCTCCTTTTTTAAACCAAATAAAAGCTCAAGCTCAAATTGCAATGGATGAAGCAGACGTCATCATTTTTGTTGTTGATTCAAAGACAGGTTTAGTAGATAGCGATTATTATATTGCTAAACTTTTGTATCGTTCAGAAAAACCTGTTATTTTAGCAGTAAATAAGATTGATGATGTTAATCAACTACAAAACATGTATGAATTCTATGCATTAGGTCTAGGAGATCCAATAGCAATAAGTAGTCATCACGGCATCGGTATAGGCGACTTACTAGACAAAACTATTAGTTATATGACTGAAGATGAAGTTGAATATGATCAAGATGTGATTTCGTTTTGTGTTGTGGGAAGACCAAATGTAGGGAAATCTTCATTAACGAACACAATATTAGGTGAAGAACGTGTTATTGTCTCAGAAATATCAGGAACGACAAGAGATGCTATTGATACACAATTTAAAAAAGACCGTAAACAATATGTCGTTATAGATACAGCGGGAATTAAAAAACGCGGTAAAATTTATGAAAACACCGATAAGTATAGTGTTTTACGTGCTTTATCAGCGTTAGAACGCTCTGATGTTGCTCTTTTAATCATAGACGGTGAAGAAGGTGTGATTGAACAAGATAAACACGTTGCAGGCTATATTTCGGATTATGGAAAAGCTGTTGTTATTGTTGTCAATAAATGGGATGCTATTGAAAAAGATGACAAAACAATGAAAAAAATGGAAGAAAAAATTAGAGATGAATTCAAGTTTTTGGAATATGCCGAGGTTGTTTTTGTTTCAGCTAAACATAATCAACGTGTGCATACGATTTTTCCAGCGATTAATCTTGCATATGAAAATTATCATAAACAAGTTCAAACAAGTATCATTAATGATTTAATTCAAGATGCTGTAGCGATGAATCCTGTACCGATTTTCAATCACGGGAAAGCACAGTTTAATTACATCACTCAGGTTGCTATTAAACCTCCAACTTTCGCATTATTTGTAAATAATCCTGATTTCGTGCATTTTTCTTACTTGAGATACCTTAATAATCAAGTTAGAAGTGCCATTGATTTTACAGGTACACCAATAAAAATCCTTTTACGAAAGAAGGCATAATATGAAAATTGGTATCATCGGTGGCGGCGCTTGGGGAACAACCTTGGGTCAAACACTCATTGATAATGGGCATCAAGTACTTATCTATGATGTGAATCTCGAAGCTGTAGATATGATTAATCGTCATTTGCATCCTTTCTTTAATACTGTTTTGCCACAAAGTGAGAAAGCAACTTCAAATTTAGATGAAGTTGTTGAATTTGCAGATTATTATGTACTTTCTGTGCCAACGAAAGTCATTCGCTCAGTTTTGAGACAAATTAATCCTCTTTTGAAAAGAAAGGTTATTTTCATCAATGTTTCAAAAGGAATCGAACCTGATACATTAAAAAGAGTCAGTGAGATTGTGGAAGAAGAAATCAATCCTTTGTATTTAAGAGGATTTGTTGTGTTAACGGGACCTTC
>JAFGTI010000032.1 GCA_016934175.1 Acholeplasmataceae bacterium
ATTCCTAATATCATGGGAATCTTTGGTTATTTAAACTTTATGGAATGTTATCATGGTATTGTTAGTATGAATCACCAATTAAACGGTATCTTAAATACTAACCAAAGCAATATAGATTTTTTTAATGGTAAGGGATATATCGAAAAAGATTGGGGAAAATCATTTCCTAAATCATATGTTTGGCTTCAATCTAATCATTTTAAAGATCCAAATACTTCTTTTCTATTCAGTTATGCTGATATTCCATTTTTAGGGTTCCATTTTAAAGGTTTGATTATGAATTTTATCTATCAAAATAAAGAATATCGGTTTGCTACTTATAATAATGCGAAAGTAAAGAAAGAAACAATTGAAGATGGTCATGTTTATTATGAAATAAAAAAAGGAAAATATTTGTTAGAAATTCATGCTAAATCTTCGGTTCAAGTTGAACTTGCATCACCAAAGAATGGTTTGATGGTAGATAAAATCAAAGAAGGTTTATCAGGTAATATAACGATTAAACTCTATGAAAAAGATAAACTCATTTATGAGGATATCGGAAAACATGCAGGCATTGAGATTATGAAATAAAAAAAACTTGTATAAAATCTGCTGATTTCATGCAAGTTTTTTTTATTAATGTTTATCCTATTTTTTTTCAGAATATAGCGCAAATCGATTTTTTCCTGCTTTTTTTGCTATGTACATTGCATCATCTGCATATGCTATCAGTGATCGGATATCTGTTGTATCTTTTGGATATAAAGACATTCCAATACTTAATGATAATGGTATTTGATGCCCATCGATTTCAATAGGCTTTATTAAATAAGATTTGAAAGTGTTCCATATGTCATTAGTCATCGATTTGTCAACATGGTCTAATCCATAGATGAATAATCCAAATTCATCTCCAGCAATTCTCATCTTGATACAATTTTCAAATGGAAGTTTTTTTAATCGATTAGAAAATTCAACAAGATATAAATCACCTATATGGTGACCATAAGTATCATTAATCCTTTTAAAATTATCGATATCAATGAAACAAAAAAGGCTTTTTTTGTCTATATATTTATTAATAGCAAGTATCATTTCATCCTGATATTGGTATCTACTAACAAGATCCGTAAGTGGATCCGCTACCAATCGGTTATTTAAAATCACATTTAGCTGATTGAGCTGTTGATTCATCTTTTCAATTTGTCTACCCTTATTGATTAATTCATTATTTAATTTTTGCATATAATCAAAGAACCCATTAGACTCAATATTCTCTGAATTAACATTAATTTCACCTTCATTAGCTTTCAATTCAAGTAGATGATTGATGAGTTTCAGTGATAAATCAGATGGTTTTTGATTAATGATATAGGCATAAAAATAACTAGATGTTATGTAGAGATATACAAAGAAATTTTCGTTTCCATGTGAAAAATCAAAATGTTGGAAATCATTATGATTAAGTATTGCACTTTTTAATTTTGTTTCGTAGTCATTTTCATACAAACTAAAAACTGAGTGCGAATGCACCCCAATCTTTTTTTCTGTATCAAAATATACTTTTTGTATAACACCCTGTGCATTTACTTTGAAAAATAATTCTTTAATCATTGATCTTTGAAGACTTGATTAGCCCATTCAACTAATTCTTTAGCATCGTTAACAGATACATCAACTGGCCATTTTTTCCATACTTTATCTGTCATTTGAAATGCTCTTCCACCAACTGCAATTTTTTGATTTGGAAATCTATTTTTTATAGCATCAACAATCTCTCTACATTCTAAAAGATGCTGAGGCATCGTCACTGATAAAGCGACCAGATCAGGCTGATTAGCTTCAATACTTGTTAAAATTGCAAATTTGGGTATTGCGGCTCCTAAATAAATGCTATCCCAACCATGAAATTCAAATAAATCTGAAAGCATTCTTACACCCATTTCATGTAATTCTCCACCAATACCACAAGATAAAATTTTTCTTCCAATCTTTTTTGTTTCGAAAATCTGTGTATAAAACTGTGATAATACAACTTGTGTAATTGATGTCATGTAATGCTCTTGATCAACTGTAATGATAGATCGATGCCATAAATTTCCAATTTCAATCATAACAACTTGTAAAATATCAATATAAATTTCTTCTATTGAAAGTTCAAGAGAAGCTAAGTTTTTTATATAATTAACTGCACCAATTGAATTACTATCTAACAAATAATTTAAATAATTTTGACGGTAAATTCCGTATTTACCATGCATAAAGTTACTTGATTCTTCATTTAAATCCACACGCTTGGTCGCATCAATCGCATGATTCAATAATTTTTCGACATTAAAAAAGTCATCTTGCCCAAGTGTGTTTTTCAAAGCTTCTTTTAAGATTTCATAATGTAAAACCATCTGTTCTTCGACTCTTTTAGGTCCAAGGTCTTTAAGTAGATTAACCATCAACTTAAATAGCCAAATTGCATAATCAACAAATAATTTATCATCATTTAAGCGATGAGCAACCTCAAGAAAACTTAAATTATGTAGTATATCCTCATACATTCTTTTCTTACGATAATCATTATATTCGGTTTCTAAGCGTGGATCAATTTCAAATTGTTTAAGATAAACTAGGTCTGCAACTTTACTATACTCATCTGATAAGTGATGCATTAACAATCCCATTATTAGATCCTCCATTAATTTATTATCATTCCTCTATATTTTATCATATGATTTCTTGATTGAAATGTTTGAAAGTAAATTTAAGAAAATCTTAAGATTTCATTTGTTGCTTTCGTAGGTTGTTTAATAAAAAAGACCGGTGATGATTAGATGTATATAAAATACAGTCATCACGATCTCTTTCTTATCTAATAGTTAATGATGGTTCCACTTTGTTGTTTAAAAGCAAGTGCAGCATGTTCTAGTGAAGCAATAACTGCAGGTTTCTTAGTTGCTTTAACAAATGCCATACACGCTTCAATCTTTGGTAACATAGATCCCTTTTTGAAATGACCTTCCTTCATTAATGTTTCTAAATCACTGAGGGTTGTCTCTCTAAGTTCTTTTTGATTAACTGTATTGAAGTCTAAGAAAACATAATCAACTGCAGTTAATATAATCAGTTCATCTGCATCAATAATTTCTGCCATTTTCGCACTCGCATGATCTTTATCAATGACTGCATCAACACCAATAAGTCTATGTCCTTTTTGAATCACGGGTATGCCACCACCTCCGGCAGCAATCACGATCTGTTTATCTTTTAATAAAGCCAATATACTCTTCTTTTCTATAACATCAATCGGTTTAGGGCTCGCAACAACTCTACGGTATCCTCTACCTGAATCTTCAACCATTGAATACCCTTGACTTGCTGCTAATTCATCAGCTTGTTCTTTAGAATAAAAACTTCCAATTGGTTTTGTTGGATGTTGAAAAGCAGAATCATTCACATCAACTAAAACTTGAGATACTACTGTAGAAATTGGACGATGGAAATTCTTTTCTTCCATCACATTATAGATAGCATTTTGAATATGAAACCCAATATATCCTTGGCTCATGGCTCCACATTCCGCAAAAGGCATCAGTGGTGTTGATTCTGATTCGCTAAATGCTAAATTAATCATACCTACTTGAGGCCCATTTCCATGAACAATCACGATATCATGATTTGCTTCAATCAATGGAAAAATAGCATGCGCCACGTCTTTTAGTAATTCTTTTTGTTCACTCGCATTTTTACCTAATGCGTTCCCGCCTAATGAGATGACATATCTAGACATAAAGATCACTCAATGTTGCAAGCATCACTGCTTTTATTGTATGCATTCTATTTTCTGCTTCATCAAAGACCACACTTTGATTAGACTCAATCACTTCATCAGTGACTTCTAATTCTCCCATTTTAACAATAGGGAATTCTTCACCAAAATCATGTGCTATTTGTGCACCTAACTCTGTATTATTACCATGAAATGCAGGTAAGCAATGCATAAAGATTGCTGTTGGTTTTGCATTTTTCATTAATCTCATATTGACTTGATAAGGATGAAGTTCTTCAATTCTTGATTTCCAAACTTCTTTTGGTTCTCCCATTGAAACCCAAACATCAGTATATAACACATCAGCATTTTGTGATGCTAAGATTGGATCTGTTGTGAAATTCAGTGAACCACCTGTTGATTTTGCAATACCTTCACACTTTTCAATTAAGGCTTTGTCTGGCCATAATTCTTTAGGGGCTGCTGCATAAAAATGCATCCCCATTTTTGCACAACCTATCATTAATGAATTCCCCATATTATTTCTTGCATCACCAAAATAAACGAATTTAATGCCTTTTAAATATCCAAATTGTTCTTGAATTGTTAAAAAGTCTGCAAGAATCTGTGTAGGATGATATGTGTCAGTTAATCCATTCCAAACCGGCACTCCAGCATATTCTCCTAGTGTTTCTACATCTTGTTGTAGATATCCTCTAAATTCAATACCATCATACATTCTACCTAAAACGCGAGCTGTATCTTTAACAGACTCTTTTTTACCCATCTGGGATCCGGTTGGTCCTAAATAGGTGACACCCATCCCTAAATCAAGTGCTCCCACTTCAAATGCACATCTTGTTCTTGTTGAATCCTTTTGAAAAAGTAAGACGACATTCTTATCGTGAAGGTGTTTATGATTAATTCCTTCATTCTTTTCATATTTTAGCTTAGCAGCCAAATTGATGAGATCTTGAATTTCTTCTGATGAGAAATCCAAAAGTGTAATTAAATTTCTTCCTTTTATATTCATAATCTGCTCCTTTTATATTTCTTCTCTTTCTAATGGCATACTCATACATCTTGGGCCGCCTCGACCTCTAGATAATTCACTTGATTCTATTTCCAAAACTTCAACTCCAGCTTGTCTTAACATTTGGTTTGTGACATGATTGCGATCATAGACAATTACTTTACCTGGAGATACTGCCAAAGTATTTGCTGCATCGTTCCATTGTTCTCTAATACTGGTTATTTGATCTTTACCACCACAACGAATAAGTCTTATTTTTATTTTTAAATGCTTTTCCAAAACTGTTTCTAAAGAATCAACAATTTTAACAACATCAAAACGTGTTTTATTCTTAGTAATTTCAAAAACTGTTAATTTCTTTTCAATTTCAGGATGAATGGTGAACATTCCAAAATCAATTTGAGTAAATACAGTATCTAGATGCATAAATGCACGACTCTTAGGAATATTGAATGCAAGTACTGTTGTAAATTCATTATCTTCTTTAAACAGTAATTCTGCAAAATGTTCAATCGCTCTAGGATCAGTTCGACTCGATATCCCAATAGCAACAACATGTTTATTTAATACAAGCACGTCTCCCCCCTCTAAACGATATCGATCTAACCGGTCATAATAAAATGGAATATTTTTAGAAGAGAACCTTGGATGATAGGTCAAGATGTACTCAGAGAACAATGTTTCTCTTTGTCTTGCTTGCATCGACATCTTACCTAAAGCAACACCACATCCAACACTTGTAAAAGGATCTCTTTGAAAAAGCAAATTTGGCATCGGGTCAGTATAAAATGGATATTCATCTTCTAACATATCCATAATAGAAATACTCTTACCTAAAACAACCTCATTGGTTCTAATTCCTTCTATCATTTTTAAAATCATTTCTTTTATGGATAAACTAGTTAAGTATTGGTATAAACCATTCTTAATTGTAATTGAATTGATTTTAGACTCTTCAATGAATCCATTAACAAAATTGCTTAATACTTCTGGATGCGCTTCAAGTGCCTCAGTGATCATTTCAGTTAAATATAAAACTTCAACACCTTGATCTCTTAACGTTTGAGCAAATAAATCATGTTCTTCTTGAGCAATCTTCAAATAAGGTATATCATCGAAAAGCAATTTTTCAAGTAAATCTGGAGTCAAATTTTCTAACTCTTTTCCCGGCCTATGCAATAAAACAGATTTTAATTTCCCAATCTCAGAATTAACTTTAATCATTTTTTTCTCCTTTAATAAAAACTCTAGGTACTCGATATGAAAGTGATGTGCACACTTCATAATTAATCGTATGTAATCTTTTTGCAACATCATCTACAGAAATCATATTGCCATAAAGTGTTGCTGTATCTCCAACATGTACATCCTCATCAATTTTAATAAAACATGCATCCATACAAATAATACCAACGATTTTATATTTCTTACCTTTAATTTCAACAAATCCAGTTTTATTTTTTCTAATCCATCCATCAGCATATCCAATAGGACATATACCAATCTTTTCATCTTCTTTTGCACAGTAAGTTGCTCCATACCCAACACATTCTAAAGGTTTAAGGTTTTTGATCTGAACAATCTTAGATTTAAGTGACATGACAGGTTTTAAATCAGGTTTAGGATTATCCAAAGATAAACCATAAAGAGATATTCCTAATCTGTAATGTGTCGTAAAACGATACTCTTTTTCATATTTGAATGCTGATGATGAATTCGAAATATGAACCATTGGTGGTAACGTTTTAATCATATCTAAGACTTTTTTAAATCTTGTAAGTTGTTTTTTATAGAACGTTTCATCTTCTGAAGCAGTTGCAAAATGTGTATAGATTCCTTTAAGTGATACATGTTTCATCATCTGTAATTCTTCTACCATTAAAGCGATTTCTTTTGGCTTAATAAAGCCATATCTAGACATACCTGAATCTACTTTTAAATGACATGTAACCCATAAACCTAGTGATTTAACTGCTTCATAAATCTCTTGGCTATAAATTGTTATATCAATGTGATATTTTGATGCAACGATTAAATCATTCGGCAAAATAGGTCCAAGCATTAATATCTCTATATCAGGAAATGCTTCTCTAATTTCCAATGCTTCTTCTAATAATGAAACAGCCGCAATTCGAATACCTTTCTCATAAAGGAACCGCATCACTTGAATTGCCCCATGCCCATATGCATTGGCTTTAATCACTGGAATCATAATCTTATGGGGTGTATGCTTTTTAGCTTCTAAAACATTATGCCATAGATGATCTAGATTAATTTCAGCCCACGTGGGTCTATAGATCTCCATCATATTCCCTCCTTAAATATCTTGAGGTTGATAGGCTTAAGATACCCGCATAAGTCATCTTAAATTTAATAGTATCACCTAAGTTATAATCCCCTTCTTGAATTTGAACAATTAAATGATCACTACTACATCCTAAAATTCGAATACCCTGTGGTGCAATCAAATTTTCACAATGCACTTCTTGTCTGCCAATACCGATGATTGCTCTTTTCATGATACCTTCATCAATAAATGCTACTTTATTTCCGAAAGCATCAAATCCAAGTTCACCTTCAGGCATTGAAGGCTTATCTTTAATTTCAATAATTTCAGCATGTAGTTCAAATACATCATCATACAATGAATTAATTTGCATTCCATATGCTGTCTCGCGACCTAAAACAAATGCTTCACCTATACGTAAGTTATTAATATATTTCGGTAATTGATGATCAAATGCAAGCTGAAGAGATGACGAATTGCCCCCACTGATCATTGGAATTTCAATATTAAATGTCTTTTCAATATTATCTTTGATTTGTTCCAATCTTTGATATACGACTTCACTTGGAATTAACCCTCCATAACATGTAAGGTTGGTACCAATACCATAAAGTTCGATATGTTCAAGCTTAAGTATTTCTCTAACTATTGCAATATAATCTTCTCTATAGTAAATACCTTCTCTTAAATCACCTAAATCAAACATTAAAATAATATGATGCTTTAAATGTTTCTTCATCGATGATTCATTTAAAAGAATCACAGTATCTAATTCCGAGTTTAATGAAATATCACAATAACTGACGACATCATCCACTTCACTTTGTTGTGGTATTCTAAGTAATACTCTAGGTTTATTTGTTTTGATTTGCTTTAAATTTTCAATTTTAGAGTCAGCAAGATATTCTATTTCGGTTTCATTAAGCACATCCACCAAACGTTGGTCACCACAAAAAACTTTAGTGACAGCCATCACAGTGATACCCTCTGATGTCAGTTGATTATAAAGAACAAGTAAGTTATGACGATACTTTTTTAGATTAATATGTAGACTAGGCATCATTTAAATCACCTTCTATACGAATCGTTTGTTTCAATAAAATCTTTGATTGTTCTGGATATTTATGCGATAACACACCAATCGACGCGAAAATATAATCATAATCTCTATATATCTTGACATCTTTACTCGGGATAAGCTTATTATGTCTTTTTTCAAGATAATCTTGAATTATCTTTTCTGGTTGCTCTACATATAGTAATGCACCACCAGTTAAAAATATCGCTTTAACTAAAGAAGTATCTTTCCCATCGGGTATGACTTTGAACCCATTTGTCGTAAACACTCTTCTCAAGTCACCAATATGCCTGTCTAGAGCAAGATTAACACAAGTCTTAGTTAATATTTGATTAAGTTTTATACCCGCCTTTGAAATCGGAATAAACGGTTCTTTCTCGACTAAAAGATCTATATCTTCTTGTTTCATATCCATTATTAACCGAAAATCTTCGGGTCTTAATGTATTTAAAACATGTCTACGGTTGATATAAACTCCTAGATCACCTTCAACAGTTCTTTTAAATCTAGGTTCACCATCACTATATTTTTGATAAATGGCTTTTGTTTCACAAACTGAATGCACATCAGTTGTTGCTCCACCCACATCCAGTGTAATCACACCGTCAAATAATTCATCAAGCATTAACGTAGCATCCATGACTGCTCCAGGTGTAGGGATGATTGATCCATTGACCATTGAAAAGATATGTTGCATCCCTTTAGCATGTACAATATTTTCTTCAAAAGTTTCATATATTGCTTTTCTAAGCGGTAAGATATTAAAATCATCAACTCTAGGATAGACGTTTTCTACAATTCTAATCAAAGAATGATTCATTTTTTTAATGCGTTCGTGATTCGCAATATTTCCTGTATAAATGATTGGGATATTTAAGGGAAGAACCATCAAAAGATTTTGATAAGCAATCTCTTTTTCCCCGTAATCTGTCCCTCCAGCAATAATAATGATATTGGGATGTATTTTTTTAATTTGATTAATATGCTCAGCTTCCAATAAGTTTGCCGTTATCAAATGAATATTAGCACCTGCATTTAATGCAGCTTCTTTTGCTGCTTTAGCTGTCATTTCATAAACCAAACCATGAACGGTAATCTTAAGACCACCTGCGGCACTTGAAGATGCAAAAAGTTCATCGTAACTCAATTCTTCCACACCTAAAGAACCTTTGAGGTCTTCAATGGCATGCTTAAGTCCAATATTCACATCTGATTCAACAGTAGTTTGATGCATGCCTCTACCTAAAAATTCAATCTTTTCTTTTAAGTTAAATGCATTAACCACGGTTGTCGTTGACCCTATTTCGGCAACTAAACAATCAACTTTCATAGATTTCACGATGTTTTTTAACAATAAAGCTTGCTACATCCTTCCCGTGTGTTCCTCTGCTAAATCCTTGATCCATACCATATTTTTTAGCCAGTTCAGGTGTCACTTGTGTTCCACCTGCAAGTAAAATTAATTTATCTCTTACTCCTTTTTCAATGGCATAATCATTTAATTTTTGCATATTCTTATAATGAATATCATCATGAGATATAATAAGTGAAATCATTACACAAACTGCATTTGTTTCAATTGCAGCATCAATAAACTTTTCAATAGGAACGCTCGTTCCTAAATAAACATACTCAATTCCAAATTTTTCAATACCGCCATGCTTTATATCTAATATTTCTCTCATCCCTACACTATGTTCATCACTACCGCCTGTACCGGCTACAACTTTAATATCATGCTTTTTGATGTATTCTAAAATTTCTTCATCAGGTAATGTTTCTTCCTTTTTAGGTAAAACAAGTGTTGTCATGTCAATATCAAAATTAACAGCACCTTTAATTTGAATTCTAGTCCCTTCGCTCGGATGCAGAACTTCTCTATGAATCACTTCAACACCCGATAAATTCATCTGTTGGCCTGCAACTAATGCTGCAGCTTCAGCAGTTAAAGCATCTGTTGGAAAAAATAAATCAACAGTAACGATTCCATCTCCTAACCATTGAACCTCTGGTTTAAGCATTGATGTTGATCGATATTTTTCATTTTCATCTAATCTTAAATTTACATTATCTTCCTCATCTAATTCATCAATATATTGAATCAAATCAGGATTTTCAAAAGTTGATCCATTAATTAATGATGCAGGATTTTCAAAAATACCATATTGAGAGATATTGTTGTATCCGTAATGTGCTGTAACAGGCGCCATATATTTTTGATGCCGTTGAATCACTGTATCAGATCCAATGCCTCCGGCAATTTTACGAGCAATACCATCACCAGAACGTTCAGGATATTTCCCACTATCGACAAACATACCCGCTTCAACAGCTTTAAAATAACCTCCCATTTCAACAATTTCTTCCATCATTAAAATAGCGCGTTCTTGAATCTCTCTTTTTGTTTCCATGAGATATCCATCTTTTTTGAATTCAAGCATACCCAAAAGATCATCCATCCCCATCATCGCTTGTTTAGCAGTATCTAAAGCCTCAATATTATAGACATGCCAAGGTACATTACGACCTTCATCAGGTGTAATCGTTGATTGAATGTCTGCTGATGTTAATCTTGAGATTAATAAGTTGAGGACGTGAGTAACTGTCGCTTCACGTGTTGATGAATCCATATATTTCGTGTTCATTTGAGCACGCATTTTATAATTAGAAAAAAACTCACGAAGTGCAATCGCATAAGGTAGATTGAGTTTTAAATCTGGACTTGGTGGAGCTGCAGGTGGCACAGTAGACAAACAAATCAAATCAGGTGCAATTCCTGCTTTTTCACTCATTCTACTATTTATCGCGTGTTGCACCAAAAGTTCAGGCATAACCTTCCATGCATCTCTAGCAGTTGCATTTGCATTATGTGCACCATCAATTTGTGCTATACCGCCATAAGCCATAATCTTTTTACTTTCAGCAGCATCAACAAAACTTCTTATCATATTAATATTACGATATAAAACATTATATTGAGGATCTTGGTGGGCTCCATTAACGCCTTCTTCAGTAAACATTACAGCAATTTCAGGACCTGCTACACCCGATACATAAGAATGATAATTAATAGGTCTTCCAACTTCATCTTCAATCAAATCAAGTGCTTTTCGTTGTGCTCTAACTTGTTTTCTAGTAATCGGGACACCACCAATACCTTGTGGTGTTCCTTCTAAAAGTCCATCCATATGGGATTGACCAGCAGTTCTAATCACCATGATATGATCTGCGCCATGGTATGCAGCCATCCGCATTCTTCTAATATCATCTTCAAATCTTCCAGATGCAATTTCAGTTGTAATAGTTGAATCCGGTTGTGGATCAATACCATTTAAATTTCTTGCACTAGGAAGTGGAATATAGTTTTTTAACGATGGACTTGCTTGAATATAATGGAAAGGTCCTAAATCAAGAGGTCCTTTATCTCTCCATATCCATCCTCTTCTTCTTGGTCTATAATTTTCTAAATCTTTAAGTAGATTTCTAATATCAAGTTTTTCATTTGGTTTCATGTCTAAAAACCTCCACCATCTGATCAATAAATGAGCCTTCAAGTAATTTTAGTCCAGCTTCTCTTATTGATAACTTATGTTGTTTGCAAAACAAATAAACAACTTGACCTGCGCCAAATTGAAGTAGATTATGCTCATTCAATCTATCAGTAATCGCTTTAGCTTCTAAACTTGAAAATCCCATACGCAAAAGCACACTGCGTTCAATAGCAGGTGAAGTATAATCATAGGCTAACTTCATCAAAGGGTCAACAATTTGATCGGTTAATTCAAAGAAATAGGTTTTCAATTGTTCATCACTAAAAGAATCTAAATGCTTTCTTCTTTCCTTAAAATCATCATTTCTTGCTTTCATTTTGATCCTCCATTAAAAGTTTAATCTGTTCAACAGTTGTATTTAATTCACTAGACAAATATTCATAATCTTGATCTGATAAATCAGTATCTTTATAATGCTTCAAATAAGATGCTCTAAGTTGATCCATAGGAAGTTCTTTATGTCTAAGTAATGCTCCTGATGCTGGAAATATAATATTTTTACCAGGTTTTTCTACGAGTGGATCTCCAAGCTTAATGGACACTCCTCGATCCATAGCAAACGAAACTTGGGCTTGCATATGTTTTCCAGCTCCTGTATATTCACTTTCTTGAACAACAATGATTTCATCTTCTTTCATTGATTGAGCAAGGCTAAATGCTGCAGCTAAACTAATATTACCTGCAGGTCCACGTTCTAGTCCTTCTAGGATTGCAAGTGCCTCAGTAATAAAGAAGACACTTCCTTGATTAACTAATACATATTGATCCATATATCTAAGCGGTCTTGCAGCACTTCTTGGAACATCACTTCGGTCTGGAAATGTCGCAAAAGGAATTCCGAACCCGGTATGTCCTGTAGTAAATGACTTTTGATTAAAATCATGATCGCTTGCCATGTGAAGTCCAGTTAAATCCACACTAGCAGCGACAACTCTTGTCTCTATAGCATTTGCTTTTCTAAGACCTCTAGCAGTTCCCGTTAAATTACCACCACCGGCATTAGTACATATAACCATTTCTGGAAATTTTTGTTCACGCTTCATCATTTCTGTTGCTATTTCATAACCCAGTGTTTCAATACCCATAATGCCATAAGGTGAATAAAGAGAAGCATTAAAATATTTTGTTTCTTCTAATAATTTTAAAAATTCATAAAAGAGTTCAGGTCCAACAGACAATTGAATCACCTCTGCACCATATGCTTCACATGCTCTAGCTTTTTCAATAATTTCTGGTTGCCCTGTCCCATTTGAATCATAACATTCTTGAACGATAATGCATTTAAGTCCTGCTCTAGCTGCAAGTGCAGCAACAGCAGCACCATAGTTCCCACTAGTTGCAGCAATAACGCCCTTATAGCCCAATTTTTTAGCTTGATGAATACTCATAGCTGCACGTCTAGCTTTAAAGGATCCACTGATATTAGCTGCTTCATCTTTAAGAAAAATACGTGCTCCATATCCGGGAGGTGCAAACTTTTTTGCATAGAGTGATAATCTTTTCAATTCAACTAAAGGTGTGTTCCCCACATTGTTTTCAAGTTGAATCTTTCTCACATCTGAAAATTTATATCCAGAATCTTTCATCATTTTTTCGTAGTCAAACCCAATACCACTTGATTCGTATTGGTCATAATCCATCTTCAATGCTTCTTTCATAATGATAGATTTTCTTGCGATAACATCTTGATAGGAGTTACTCATTATCTAAGTCCTCCGTTTCTTTCAAAATAATTTCTTTAATATCTTCAAGCGTTTGAACAAAATGACCAAAACTATGCGAAAAATATGGCTCCTCAAAAATGAGTATGCCAGTTTCGATTCGTTTGCTTGCAGTCATAATTTCAACATGATCCCCAATTTCTGCATCATGTAATAATTTTCCTTTAACACGCATTTCAAAGGGAACATCCTTGGTGTCAACAGGCAAATTTGATGCTCTGTTTTCTCTAGATAGGATATTCTTATAAATTTGTACAAATGTATGTTTTTTAATCATTAATTTAACCTCTCATTCATAGAAAAAAAGATAACTAATTTGAAAGCGCTTACCCTATAAATATGATACCATTTTTGGCAATTATTGTATAGTCATTTCAATTGTTTCAAGAAAAAAAGGAAATCCTTATAGATTTCCTATTCATCATACTTTTCAATCATATCACGCATATCCCCAAGAATAGCTCTTGGTACTGGTAAATCAATCATTGTCTTCAATCCTGGTCTTGCATTAATAACATGTGGAATCATATTTACGCACATTGCAATTGTTCCAATACCACCTTGTATTTCAGGTTTAATTGACATATTTATATTTGGAATACCTTTGATATTAATATAATCGCCGGTTTGAACTCCAGCCATTTCTGGTTCGATTTGTTGTGGGTGAATCATATCAATAAATACATCACCATTCACTAAACCTTGACCTGTCATATTAATTCCAGCCAGATGACCTGAAAGAGCTTCCCCATATTTACTTTGACGATCAATATCAGTGATAATAGGTTCCATTTGCTGATTGAATTCATCTAGTTTAACACCAAGAGCATCAGAAATCATATAAACACTTTCTTTAAAACCAACATGACCTGCTAGTTTGTGATCCATTAAACGTTTATGATATTCACCA